>WRBM01000029.1 GCA_009784525.1 Erysipelotrichales bacterium
ATTTAAATCTGCTATACAAGGCGATGGATTTAATGTTAGTGATTTGACATTTAATGTAATGACAAGAAGTCTGACAAGAAATATTAGTAATCCATTAGTTCAAGGTTCTTTAAGAGGAGGAAGCAGAGGTGTCAGAAAAAGATCTATACAACGAAGCTAAGAAAAAACTAGCTAAAAGATTTTACATTAATACATCTATTGGGCTAGTGTTCACATTAGGAATTTTTATTACAGGTATAGTAGCTTTAGTGCTCCATTGGGAAAATTATGATTCACAAACGATAAATTGGCTATTATTATTTACTTTAGCATTTCTCTTTCCTTCTTATAAGTTTAATTTTTAAAGGACGGTCTAAAATCAAAAGAAACAACCTTCAAGTTATCACAGGAACAGTAGTAGGATTTAAGGCTTCAGGAAATGCAGATGGCGCAATAATGTACGTTCCAATTGTGCAAATCAGAGAAGGTAAAACAGTAACTGTCGGCGTTAGTAAAGATAAAGATGGCGTTGAATTAGGTCATAAATATAAGTTTTTGTCATTAATGGGCACTTTAGGCGCAACAGTTGTGCTTGAAAAACTTCCAGTTGATAAACCTAAGGAAAAGTCATCAACTTAAACTAAAAATGTGTATATAAAAACGCTGTTCAGTGTAAAAACTGTTTCAGCGTTTTTAATTTAAATGCTTTAGGTGCTTGAAATAATAGAGCAGATATTATTCTCCAATGATAAATTCTTACATTAGCCCTTGCGATTTATAATGATTTAATATACACACATCTTTGCCACTTAAGTAGCGACTTTTTCTTTTATGCTAATTGGCGATGTTTATGGAGGAGCTATAAGCGCTAATATTATGAAAAATACAGAATTAGAGATTATCGGATTAGTTAATGGTAATATTTATGGTGGATCTTTAAATAATATTTTAGGGAATCCGTTAAACAGTTCAAGCACAAAAATCACTATAAAAGGTCAAGCTAATGATTGTTATGGAGGTGGGAAAGCAGATAGAATTAATTCAAGAGCTGACGTTCATGGCTCGACTTCAATTATAATTTATGGTATAACCTCAGATATCTTTGGAGGCGGCTATGCTCAAGGAATAGGAAGTTCATCAGATGTTTATGGCAATACAAATATTACGATTAACAATAAGAAAAAGCTCCAGATTAAAGGAGCTGTTTATCATGGAGGTAAAGCTTTAGATCAAAGCCGTGCGCAAGTAATTAATGTGTTATCAGATATTAATTATATAAGCATTAATGTTAAGGAGCATGATTTTGAGATAAAAGATGGAATTTCTGATGCTGGTGATATTCGTATATTTGGAAATAAGCAGATTTTAAAAAGAGATGAAACTATTTGATGCTTTTAGATTTATTGCGCTTTGCTAGTTGTAACAACAAATAAAGCGAGAAAAGGAATAACTGAATCGGTATTGCAATAATAAAGATAATATAACGATCCGGAAAAGAAAAAGTTAAATATAGGGCTAAAGCAAAAAGCCATAAAAAAGCAGTTAATGAAGTAAGGACGGAAAGGAATTTGCCCCATATCTGACTAAAGATAAATACGACTAAAGCAGATGCTGGTAGGGCATATAGAAAAACAAGATAAGCGTTAATTGATTCAGAAAGCATAGTCAATAAACCAAAACCTAATGCTGCGATTACAAATATTGCACATACAGCAACAATCGGCAATAAAACCCGTTTTTCAATAGAAAGCCCGATGTGTATTTTCTTTTCTGGACTTTCGCTTAAAAGATAAATTAAAGGCACTGAAAAAATTTCAGCCAAGGCATAAAGAGTATATAAATCTGGTAAAGCTTCAGCTCTTTCCCATTTGGAAATAGCCTTGTCCGTATAGTTAAGTTGTTCAGCTAATTGTAATTGAGTAAGGTTAGCTAACCTACGGCACTTCACTATGTTTTGAGCAACAATCGCTCGTAATTTTAGTTCATCCATGTTTTTATTATAACATATTTGGCTTAATAGCGCAAGTTCTATTTTAAGTAGAGTTGATTTTTTTAACTCTACTTTGGTTTCCGTCATCATTTTAGTTCGATAATCATCGAGTAGGGCTAATTTTTTGACATTTTGTAATATAATTTTATACGAAGGGATGGATTGAAATGAAATTCACAATTATAGCGGATAGCGCCTGTGATTTAAAATCTAGCGATTTGGTTGGTGAGAACTTTGAATTCGTAACTATTCCAATTCCAATTGTAATTGACGGAGATTTAATCACAGATGATGAGTCTTTTGATACAAAAGAATTAATTACTATTTTAAAAGCAAGTAAAAACTTTAAAACATCTTGTCCGCCACCTGATGCTTTTCTTCAGGAAATGCGCGACAAAGATAATATTTTTGTTGTCACCATCAGTTCTGGTATTTCAGGAACTTATAATAGTGCCAGATTAGCTGCGGAAATGCTAAAAGAAGAATTTCCGGATAAAAAGATTTTTGTATTAGACAGTTTATCAGCCACCTCGGGGCAAACTTTAATTTTAGATATGCTTAAATCATTAATTGAAAGTGAATTGAGCTTTGAAGAGATCGAAAAAAGAATTACGGAATTCAGAGATACTGTAAGTGTTCGTTTTGTTGTCCAGGATTTAGGAAATCTAATCAAGACAGGAAGAATGAGCAAATTAACAGGAAAGATTTGTTCAATTTTAACGATTAGATTAATATGTGGCGATAATGGTAAAGGTGAAATCAAAGTTCACAATAAATCAATTGGTCAAAGAAGAGCGCTGATTGATTTAATAAAAATGCCATTTGAGAAATTAAAAGATAAAAAAGATAGTCCAATTATTATAACACACTGTCAAAATGAAGAAGAGGCACTTTTTATTAAAGAAAAGTTAATGAGTAAATATGGCTTCAGCAATATCCGAATTTACGCGATGCGAGGAATTGCTAGCTTATTCGCTAACGAAAAAGGCTTAGCATTATCTTATTAAAATTATTAAACAGTATAGGCTGTTTCAGTATAAATCTGAAGCGGCTTTTTATTTTTCTATTTTCAAAGACGTATGAACTTATCCATAGTTGATGTGCCGTAAATTAATTTTTGAAAATAAAGCAAATTATTCTTGTTGAAAGATTCTATTAAAAATGTTATAATTTATTAATTAAATAGCTAATTAGTTATTTTAGGAAGAGGGCTTATTATGATAATAGAGTATCTTGACGAAGACGGAAGAAAGTATATTTACGATGAAGCATTTTTAACTGGTAAAAAAGATATTTATCTAGATGATGTAAAGCTTGAAAAAATCGCTAAAAATAAATATAAACTTCCCGATAGCGAAGAAGAAGTTGTTGTCAAGGGAAATTTTATTTTTGGTGTTATCTTGCAATTTAATGAAGATAAGCAAATACCGCTTTTGCAAAATAAAAGTTATGAGTGGGTACTTTTATTTCTTCCTATAATAAATATAATAATTGGCGTTCTTGGTGGCCCTATCGGAGGAGCTCTTTCCGGAGCTACTATGCTTATTTCGATTGTTGTTAATGCTTTTATCCTTAGATCAAATAAATCAACAGCTCTGAGAGTTTTTGGTTGCATAGCTATGACGCTTTTAATCTTAGCGGTTTGGTTCTTCGGGTACTTATATTTAACTGATACTTTATTTTAGGAGAAAAATTAATGCTGGCAAAAGTTAAACAAATAACGACTCCTTTAGATAAGCGCGTAATTTGCATCAGCGATATTCATGGGTATCTTGATTTATTTAAGCGTCTTTTGGCTAAGGTAAAGTTTAATGATAAAGATATCTTAGTAATATTGGGCGATTTTTATACTAAAGGCCAAACTGGCCAAAATCATGAAACTTTGAAATATATTATGGAATTAAGCGAAAGAAAGAATGTGTATGTTTTAAGAGGTAATTGTGACCGGATAGAAGACTATCTTACTGAGGAAGAAAAAACGTGGATTGAAAATCTACCTCATATTATCGAATCTAATGAATATATTTTCGTTCATGGTGGCATTGAATCAGAAAATTTAGATCAGCAAATTGCTATAAATTGTATGGATAACGATGCTTTTATGGAAAAAGGATTAATTTTTAAAAGATATGTAATTACTGGCCATTGGCCATGTTTTAACTATACACATCAAATCCCTTGTTTTAATCCGATTATTAATGAGAAACAAAAAATAATCGCGATAGACGGCGGTATTATTCCTAAATCGGATATGGGACAGCTAAACGCATTTATGATTGAAAATCAAAAGTTTTCTTTTACTTTTTTAGATGACTTACCTAAAATAGTTATAAATAAAGATCAACAGGAAACATGTTCTGATATTTTAACTATAACTTGGAATGACAGGCATGTTGAAGTAGTTGAAAAGGGTGAAGTTTTCAGTCTTTATAAACATCTTGCATCTGGAAAGTTAATGACATTACCAAATCATGGCGAGTTTATAGATTTTAATGGTGACTTAGGACAACCATCTTTCGGGACTAATTATTATTTACCTGTAAGAGCTGGTGATATTGTTTCAGTTGTAGCAAGCTTTGGCAATCGGATTTATGCCAAAAAAGATGGAATAGTTGGCTGGATAGACCTGGATTAGAAATAACTTATTCAATAAAAAGTGTTAATATAATATCAATTTATTGACTTTATTGATTAAATATGCTAATATATTAACACTATGAGAGAAAATAAATTTGATATAAAAAATTTTGTTGATGTTGAAACTGAACAAGCGGTTATTACTGAATTAGTAAAACGTGTTAAATTAAGGAGAAAGGATCTTGGTATTTCACAACAGTTGCTTGCGACTAGGTCTGGAGTAAGTTATGGATCTGTCAGAAGATTTGAAAGCACTGGTGATATATCTTTGACATCACTTCTTAAGATAGGAGAGGCTTTGGAAGCTTTGAGTGATTTTAATCAATTATTTAAAGGCAGAAGAGTAAAAAGCCTAAAAGATTTAAAATTATGAGGGAAAGAATAAGCAAACTTACTGTTAGGTATAATAATAAAATCGTAGGTTATCTTGCTGAACTTGATGAAGGTAAAATAGCTTTTCAGTATGAAGATGATTGGTTGAAAACGGGATTTTCTATCTCTCCATTTTCATTGCCACTTTCGAATCAGATATATATCAATTCTAAAGATACATTTAGTGGTTTGTATGGAGTCTTTAATGATTCTTTGCCAGATGGATGGGGAGAATTACTTACAAGAAGATCACTAGCCAAGAAAGGAATAAATTATGATAATTTATCGCCATTAACTAAATTAACTTTAATAAGCAAATGTGGGTTAGGAGCATTAACTTATCAGCCGTCTCTAGATGATACAAAGACACCAAATTATACTTTCGATGAATTGGCTCTTAAAGCTCAAAAGATTTTTGTGGATGAAGATGTTGAATGTGATAAAATATATTTGCTGGGTGGATCAAGTGGTGGTGCAAGACCAAAGGTCCATATTAAGGATGAAAATGATTATTGGATAGTAAAGTTTCCCTGCCGAATTGATACACAGAATATCGGAATCCAAGAATATAAGGCTAATGCATTGGCAAAACAATGTGGAATTAATGTCAATGAGACTAAACTTTTTGCATCTAATCTTTGTGAAGGATATTTTGCTGCTAAAAGATTTGATAGAGATAAAGAAAATAATATTCATATGATTTCTTTATCAGCTATCTTAGAGACTACACACCGTATACCAAATTTGGATTACATTTATCTTTTCCAGGTTATTAAATGTATATGTCCAAATAAAAATGATTTGTTTGAGGCATATAGAAGAATGTGTTTCAATGTATTGTTTGGAAATAAAGATGATCATGGCAAAAATTTTTCATTTTTGTATGACGAAAAAATTAAAGGTTATAAGTTATCTCCGGCATACGATATAACCCATACGTTGTATAAACCAGAGCATGAAATGGCAGTTAACGGAAGTGGTAATCCTAGTATTAATGACTTATTAGAAGTCGCAAGTATAATAAAATTATCTATGAAAAGATGCAAAAATATTATTAAGGATATTCAAAATATTCTTAATGAAAATTAAAATTTTAACAAAAAACTTATCAATTTGCATATAAGAACAAACGCAAAATAAGTTTGCCTAAAGAAAAAATATCCTAAATAAAGGATATTTTTGTTTATGTTATAGCTTAGCTAGCCTTTTTTCTTATTGGTGCTTTTTTCTTCAAAACCAATTCATCGTCATTTATTTCAATGTTCTGATCGTTTTCTAAAAGCTTTAAAGCATTTTCCAAATAAGGTAAATCATCAGTTTCATGATAAGAGATTAAGAAGGTATCCGCAAGACCGTCAATTAGCTTAGACCGTTTGACAGATTTAGTTACTTTAACAATTTCCTTTAAGGCATTGCGAATTTCTAAAGGTTCGATTTCCGAAAGTGTTCGTGGATAAGGATTACCTTTATAGTTTATTCGGAAACTATTATATTTTAAAGGCGTAATATTTTTATACCAATAAAAAGTTTGATCAAAACTAGAAGTAGTCCTTAATTTCATTAAAGATAAAATATCATTAATATAGCGTTCAACATTAATTGATTTGACACTAACGCCAAAATGATTAGCGATTTTACGAAGTAATAAGGATTTACTGATTGGTGCTTCAACTTCTAAAATTAGTTTAATTGTTTCAGTTACCACTTCGACATTTTCAGGTTTACAGAAATCATTAATTTTTTCAAATGTTTTTGTCTTGGGCAAATCAGCGTTTTGATAAGTATTTAATTCCTTAGGTTTGATTTCAATAATTTTTAAAGGCTCTTCCTCGTTAATTACTTCTTTAGTAGTTTTAATTTGTTTGCCGGAAAGAAGCTGTTGGATTTTTTGCCACTCATTTTCAGGATTTTTAAAGAAGTCAATTAGCCAGATATTGATAACCTGCCAGCCAAGACGTGTCAGATTATCTTTAGCACTGACATTACGTTCATAAGTTGTCGGGATATTTTTATAATTTTCACCGTCTAATAAGACAGCTAATAAATATACACCAGTTTTGGCATCTTTAATCGCTATATCAATTTTGAACGTTGAACTACCTAAATGAATATCATAATGATATCCTTCTGATTTTAACCTTTTAGTTATATAATTAGTCGCTAGTGATTCAAAGTGGCTAGGAATCCGATGGAAAAAGCTTGTTGGGTTTTGAGCAAACTCTAAGAAATTCTTTAAGCTTTCTACACCTGTTGCGGTTGTTTCTGTGATTCTTAGGTCATCAGGCTCAATAGAAGAGAATATGATCATTTCCGTTCTTGAGCGTGTACAGGCAACATTTAACCGTCTCCAGCCACCTTCTTTATTTAAGGGACCAAAATTTAAAGACATTCTTTTATTATTATCATAACCGTAACCAACAGAAAACATAATAACATCACGTTCATCACCTTGAATGTTTTCTAGATTTTTAATAATTAACGGTTCTTCAAGATTTTGATATATAGCTTTTAGTTTGCTATTTTTGCTGATAGTTTTCTTAAGAAGGTCTTCGATATAATTTGCTTGATAAGAATTAAAAGTCACAATGCCAATAGATTCTTTAGCTAGTTTTGGATTTAATAATCTACGCTCAACTTCACTAACAACAGCCTGAGCCTCCTTTTTGTTGACCTTAGAATTACCGCGGTCATAGATACCATTAACTTTAACAAACTTAATCTTTGTTTTTAAAGCATCATTAGAAGGCAAGGTTAATAATGAGTTCTTGTAAAATGAGTAATTGGAAAAAGCAATAAGTGATTCATGTTTACTACGATAATGCCATAATAAATGACTTTCTGGCATGTTAATCGCAATTAAATCATCAAGAATGCTTTCTAAATCTTCCGATTCAAAGTCCGTATCAGATATTGAACTAGTAAAGAAAGTAGTAGGAGGTAATTGTTTAGGGTCGCCAACAACAATCACATTCTCACCTCTAGAGATAGCCCCAACAACTTCGGCAGTTGGTAATTGTGAAGCTTCATCAAAGATTACCAAATCAAACTTCTTAAAGTCAAAGTTAATAAATTGGGCTAAAGAAGAAGGAGACATTAACATACAGGGTGTTAAGGTAGTGATAATATTTTTAGCATGCTCAAATAATTGCCGGATACTTAAACCACGACTGTTATTTCTTATAGCTCTTAAAAGTACCGATAATTCATCGTTAAAGATGCCACCTATTCCTTTAGGAGGGATTTTATCTTTAAGACGTTTTTGCAGATCAAGACGAATATATTCCTGATACTTTTCAAAAAGAGCTCGATATTTATTAATATTATTTTCAAAAAGGTTACCTTTGAAATTATATAGATATTGATTTTGGCCTAATAACATTTCCATACTTATGTGATAATAACTTTTTAAGAATCCAGGCATCAAATCATTTTCCGAAATAATTCCATTTTCAAAATCTATGATTAATTTCTGAAAACCATATTTAGTAAATTGCTTGCGGTATTTATTCCAAAGAATATAATATTCCAAATCAGGAAAATTTTCCAGGTAAGCTAAAATCACATTATTGATTGTTTCTGGAAATTGGGCACTTGCCGCAAAGCGGAAGTTGATTTTAAGTAAGGTTGTTATCCGATTTAAGCTTTGAAAAAAAGTATTGATCGCATTATTTATTTTTGATAGTTCGCTTTTAAGGTTTTTAACTAAACCTGGCACAATTTTAGTGCGGAAATTTACTTCCTTTCTAACTCCAAAAAGTTTATTAAGCATTTCATTAAAAGTAAAGAAAGCTTCAGCGCTCTTTTCTTTTTCTTTAACAAAGTATCTTGTCATTTGCTCATAAATATTTTCAGACTCTTGTTTATAAGAATCTAAAAGTCTTAATTCCGCTAAAATAGAGCGTACTTCGTTTTTATCCGGTAGAAGTTGATATTTAAGCATTGTTTTATTGATTTGTTTCTTTAATAATATTTTTCCTAAAGAACCTTTTTTTAGATAACGATCATATAAACTGCTAACTTTTTCGGCTTTCTCTGGGAAAAAGCCATCTTTCATGCGAGCGCTAATATGCTCTTTAAGTTTAAGAGTATTTTCTTTAAGATGTTCAATTTCTTTGGCTTTGTTAATTATTTCCTCATATTTTTCGTTGCTTAAATATTTACAAGCCCCATGCTCAATATTGGCTAAGGCATTTAAAAGCTTTTTAAAGTCTTCTAAGATGCTAAGCTTGTTGAAGTTGATTCCTAGTCCAAATTCTGTGTCGTAGTGCTGAAGAAGCGTTTGTAGTTGCGTGCCGGCATCATTATTTTGCACTAATAGTCTTTGCAGTTCTTGGTTCTGATCATAAGTCAGACGGTCAGCGTTAACATCTTTAAAAGCTGAATCAGTGATTTGAGTTTTTTCATTTATCAACATAATTTCTGTTATCATTTCCGACAATTCCTGGAAAATAGCTGGTGTCATTTGTTGATAATATTTGCGATCGAAAAAGTTATCGGCGCCCTCTAAGTTTTCATATTGAAGGTATGCATCATAAAAGGAAACATCAAGATGATTCTTTTTGTGGAGATGATTCAGATATAAGTTAATATCATCTTTAATGCGGTTAAATTCTTTTAATTTTTGTTTGAAGTCCGCATCAATTGAAAACTGAGTCTGATTTAAAACATTTTCAAACTGACTTAAAATATCTTTTTTATTAGCTTTATGTGAATGCAATTTTAAAGTATGATCACCAATTCCTAGAGCATTTAAGCGCGAATCTACAACGTTAAGGGCAGCTTGCTTTTCCGCAATAAATAAAACTGTTTTATTATGGTACAAGGCATTAGCGATAATATTAGTAATCGTTTGACTTTTTCCGGTTCCTGGAGGGCCGTGTAAAACAAAACTTTTTTTAGCATGAGAGTTTATAACCGCCTCAAGCTGAGAGGAGTCAGCCGCAATTGGAATACAATATTGACTCAAATCAATTTCTTCAGATGACATTGGTTTGATTGTATCACTATATAAAGTATTATTTAAAAGTGACTTGATAATCTTATTAGATTCAATTTCTTTGCGTCTGTGACGAAGGTCAGAATACATCATAAATTTATTAAAAGAAAAGATTCCTAAAAAAGCTGTATCCTCAACGGTAAAGTTACTTAAAGGTAAAATACTATTTTTGATAAGTGCTAATATTTCTTTGATATTAATTTCTTTTTGTTGTTTGATTAAATCCTCAATAAAGTTTAAATTGACATTGAAGTTTTTATTTAACATTTCTACTAAAGTAATGTTAAAAACCGGACCTTCATCAGTTAACTTAATTGAATAAGATTCCCGGTAATTTTCTTTCATTTCCATCGGTAGAAGAAAAAGTGGTGAGTAGATTGGCGGACCATTTTTTGTTTCATACCACTTTAAAGAGTTCATGGCTAAAAATAGCTTGTTATAGCCGTTTTCTTCTAATGAAAGTCTGTATTGCCTATTAATGCCTTCTAGGTTTGATAAGGTTTTATTTTCATCAAGACAAGTATGAAGACGCTTATTGGAATGTTCTAAACTTAGAATCTTATCAAGCGATTTATCTTTTAAACGCTCGATAATTTTTTCGGAATAATTATCTTTACTGAATTCCTTTAGAACTGGCATTATTTTAAAAGTAGAGCCTTTATTAAGTTCATTATAGAGGCTATCAAGATCATTATGAATAATCTGAATTGTCTTACTATTTGGCTGCATATTTAACAAACTATTATTTAAAGTTAAATCTAAAAGTTTCCTTTCCCATTTCTGGTATTTGGAAATATTTTTTTCCAGATTAACCTTTTCATTTAAAACAATATCACTTGGTAGTTTATTAATTCGATTAGTATATTGTTCGTTTGTTTCTAAGGTATAACCATTCGCACCTTTAATCCTTAAAGGTAATGCTTTAAAATTAGCTTTACGACCACGGAAAACATCAAGGAAGAAAAGATTGTTACTGTCGTTCTTTAAAATATCAAGGGCATTTTTTTCACTTTCATCGAACCCTAAATTGTCCATTAAACTTAAAGGATCAATAATAATTAATTCCGAAACTTCTTTTTGTGATAACTTATATAATAGAGAGAAGTCATCCTGAATAACTTCCGCAAAACAACGATCGCCAGTAAAAACACCGCATAATACTTTAGTAGAAGTTAAAATAATTAAAGGATGAAGTTTTACAGCTTCTAAAGCAGCCGCAAAAAATAATGCTAAATCCAGGGTTCTGGCGCTACCATTATTAACGATATCGTCGGGAAAGAATATTTTTGTAGGTTCGTTTAAGTTTTCGGCAGAAGATAAAGGACTAATCTTCAGTTTTTGAAAAGCAAAATACAAGGAATAAACCTGTTTTAGAATATCATTAGGATTAGTTTTAGGGTAGCCACCAAAGGCAAGATTCTTATAAAGACTCTGACCTAAACTAATTGCGGTTTTAAGGACATTAACTACTTGAGGATGATGACTATTTATAAAGGAAAGTAGCGTTTCCGGATAAAGATTTGCGCCAGGCCAAAAATGATATGGTAAAACAATTACGTTTTTAACTAATTCAGATACTATCTCATTTTTCTTTTTTAATGTGAAGCTTAGCGAAATATTTTCCCTGTCAAAAAAATCCTTAACAGCTTCTGGTAATAAACGGAGTTTAAGTATGTCTTTTTCCATTGTAAATTCTTTGCGCGAAGGACGAATCGTTAAAGAAAATGGTGTTGTCACAACTGGGTTAGAAGTAACCTCTAATAAATACTCCTCTGACTTTTCGCCAAAACCACTTATTTTGATATTTTTAATTAAGGGAATATTATTGTGGGAAAATGCCAGTGAATAAAGTGACTGACAATTAACTTCGATTTTTACGCTCACAAAACCACCATACCTAATCTTTAAAGTTTGTTTATATAATAAAATCTCCGAGTTATATCGGCAGTTATAATCTATTGTCGGAATAAAGCTATAACCATATTATAACCATAAATATAATTGTATACTCCGCTTGGAAGAATTTATTTTCTAAGTTATTTTACACTAAAAAAATACCTTTGTCAAATCATTTCAGAAGTAATATTTTTTAATTAAAGAATGCAGATAACAAAATAGCAGATAACTGGACAATAAACCGTTAAAAAGGGTAAAAAAAGATTTTTTTCGACTAAGTTTATAAATAATGTTGTATAATAGATATATTCAAATCAAAAAGGAGACACGCCTTGTGACGATTATTTTCAGAGAAGCAAGAGATAGCGACCGCAAAGAAATCTCTGAAGTTATTGCGGAAGGTTTTGAAGATGAGTTTGAAGGATTAAAAGCAGAAAAAGTTGCGAAGGCTTTTGAAAGTGGGATTAATACTAACTGTTTTTTTGTGGCAGAAGCAGAAGGTGTTATCTTAGGCATTGCGGGCTGTTGCGATAATATAAAAAGATCGGTGATGCTCAATAAAAAAGATTGTCGCAAATTTTTAGGCTTCATTAAAGGCAGTTTTTGTTTTTATAGCTGTTCAAAAGAATTTATGCGACCGCTTCTAGTAGAAGACAACACAGGGTTTATTGAGTTTGTGGCCACAAGAAAAAGCGCAAGACGAAAAAAAATTGCAGCAACGCTTTTAATAAAGATAACCACAAGTAATCGGTATAAAGATTATATTATCGATGTTCATGATACTAATAGTGGCGCAATTGCTTGTTATCAGAATGTTGGATTTAGCGAATATAAACGTATTTCTGTTAAGAAATCGCGCAAAAATAGTTTTAAAGCGAAAATTTATATGCGTTACCAAAAAAAATAAAAAGCACTTTTCAGTGCTTTAAATTGTTGGTAATGTTAAGGAAACACTTCCGAAATTAGAGAAAACTATTCTTCCGTTTATAGTAATATTATCAATAACAACGATAAAAGTAACTTCATTTATGTGGTTTCTTTCTATCGTAAGGATAAGATTGCTTACAGGTTCACCACCGAATAGTTCGCCTAATTGAATATAATAATTAGGAAGAAGCGTAAAGCTGTTTCCGCCAGAAGAATTGAATAAGTCAGCTGATAAACTATTTAAGAAATTACTTTCAAAGAATGCATCTTCTGCATCAGCAGTAACATCAATTTTTTGCCAGACGTCGCCGAATTGATCATAACGATAGATTTTGTTATCAACATTTTCATAAAAACTTACTATCGCGCCGTTTTGACTTGATCTTCTAGCAAGATTTCCGTCAAAATCAATTGTTGTTTCAAGAATCGTTTCATTTGGGGAAGTAAAAGTGAATGTAACGCTATAATTAGTAGCCGCAATTGTATTATCTAATGCATTTTGGAGGCTAGTTCCACTACAGGCAGCTAAGATGCCAGCCATTAAAAATACGCCTAGTATTTTAAATAAATTTTTCATAAAAATTCTCCTTTTTAAGGTATTATATAATATTATACTATTTTATAGATGAAATGTAAAGCGGTTTCCTTGAATTAATTTCTAATTTACGGGGTGATAAATTGTTAATAGATTATAATGATAATAATAGCGTAATCAGCTTTAGTGAAAAGGCAATCGCACTACGAGCTTTTTATATTCCAGACTTATTATTAGCTGATATTGGACTTCTATTTAAACTTAAGGACGCAAGTTTTAATGCGATTATTATCGAGGTTAAAAACAAAAAGAAGTTTGAAATGTTATTAACAGATTTTGTTAATCAAGCTATAAGTTATGGTTTAGAAGTTTATCTTCTCTTAAGGGATTCAAAAAAAGCTAATGTTTTTTGGAGGCTATTTGCAAAATTAGACTTATCGGGAATTATTTTAGAATATAATCAAAAAGAACATAAAGCAATTATAAGGTTATTAAAGGAGTTTCGGCTTGCAGTTGAGTATGAGCTTTATTCAGGGTTATGGATTAAAGAGGAAGCTGAATTAAATCAGGAACTTTGCCAATTAGTTGATTTTATAGTATCTGAAACTAAGAACTTAAAAAAAATGACTAACCAAACATTTGTCTATCACTATTTTCCAGAAGGTCAAAGTAGTGGAGATATTTTTAAGGATATAATCGCAGGAAAATCTATTTTTCCAGAAGTTGGCCTGCCTCACGAAAAAGATTTAGACTTTCTTTTAATTAATATTCGGCGAGCACTATATATAATACTAAAAAAATGCGTTATTGATAATGTAGACTCTGAAAAGTTTTTGAAAAATTTTATCAATGAACTCTTTCAATCGCTTCATGCTTCATATGGAAACTATAAAAAAATCATCAGAATTTTAGGCAGTATTCACCATGAAAAGCTTTTAATTAATCAAGACGCGCGTAACTATATAGATTATTATATTAATATATTGGAAATAAAATCCAAGAATAAATATCGCATTGATTTAAATAAGAAAAAATAATCCCAGCATTTGCTAGGATTATTTTTCTTAAAGAAGAAATATTTGATATACGTGTGATCAATAATGGGCCTCAATCATTTTCAACCACGAATCTATTATAAACTTTGTGTTTTAATTATTCAACTTTAAACGACCGACAAGTTTCGACAGCTTCCATAACTAAACAATAAATGTAGAAAAATAAAAATATTACTTGACACATAATACATCGTATTGTATAATATACTATGAAAGGAAGTATGAAATGGACATTCAACTGAAGAAAGGCTTGTTAGAAGTCTGTGTCTTAAAAGCTATCAGCCAAGAAGATTCCTATGGTTATAAAATCATTCAGGATATCTCTAAAATAATAGAGATATCGGAATCAACATTATATCCAATCCTTAAAAGATTAGAAAGCGATGGTTATTTGACGACATTTAATGTCGAGTATAATTCCCGATTACGGAAATACTATCATATAACAGTTAATGGGAAAAAAAGAATCGCCGAATTTATCGAAGAATTCAAAACAGTCAATAAGATATTTGACTATATTAAAGAAGGGATAATTTTATGAGATTAAATGAATTTAAAAAGGAATTGCGGTCGAGAATCGCAATTATGCCGGAAGGAGAAATCCGCAAAGCAATTGATTTTTATCGGGAGTTAGTTTTAGATAATATTGATAGCGGTAAAACGGAAGAAGAAGCAATCAGAGCACTTGGTGATATTGATACAATTGCCGGCAAAATATTATCGGAATATTCTTCAAATTTTGTTAAGAAAAGAAAAATTGATAAAGTGCTAATTATTATCTTACTAATTTTTGCAGCACCGATTTTATTTGGGATTGCAGGAGCATTATTTGGCGTACTACTGTCAATTGCAGTTGTTTTGTTAGTTTGTTTTTTACTTGGCTATATATTTGTTGCGGCCGGGGTAGTAGGATTATTGTTCTCGATTATTGGTTTTGTTAATGTCGCGCCGTTTTTACTTGACTTAGGCATGAGTTTCGGGATAATTGGAATTGGGATTTTGTTTATTATTTTAAGCCATATGGTATTAGGATCAATCAGAAGAAATTTACCTGGTGCTAGAAGAAATATTGCTAGAAAGCTAGGAAGAGGGAAAAGAACTTATGAATAAGAGTAGAGATTTATTATTGAAAGTGGCTGTAGCCTTTATTGTAGTGGGAATTTTTATTTCATTTGTGGCCTGGATTGTTGCCGGTTTTGACAGAAGTAATATGCATAAATTTCGCGATCTTGAAGAAATGCGCTTTGATGCAAGTTTAGTTGATATTAATGAAATTAATTTTGATACAGCTAACAGTGCCTTTAGAATTGAAAGTATTGCCGGAAATGAAATTATTATTGAATATTATCAACATCGTTACCTAAGTTATGAAATACTTGTTGTTGATGGTGTTCTAACGATGAGAAATACCCATACAGGCAGAAGACCTTGGACTCATTATGTAATGAATAGTGGCTTCTTTAATGATGAAAGAGTTACAGTTTTTTTGCCGGCAAGTTTTAATGGTGATCTAAATATTCAGACTAGAACGGGTTCAATCAGATCATCAGATACTTTTAATTTAAGGAACGTTGTAATTACCGCAACAACCGGAAGTATATTCTTAAGCAACATTACAGCTGAATCGCTACAAATTGTTGCGAGTACTGGTTCGATAAATTTAACAAACATTGATTTAAATGGCTCATTAAGAACGACTAACACAACTGGATCTGTCAGACTTAATAATGTTGATGCTTATAATATCGAAGTTACAGCTAATACCGGAAGTGTAACATTTGATCGTGTTAAATCAGAAACAAGTGTCAAAATAGATACAACAACAGGAACAATTAGATTAATAAGAGTAACTACCGATTATTTAGTTGCCCGAGCTAATACTGGTTCTATAAGAATGACAGATCTTCAAAGTCCGATTATAACACTAGATACTCGAACTGGTTCCATTAATGGTAATATTATCGGACGTCAAAATGATTATTCAATTTTAATCAATAGTTCAAGAGGATCAAGTAATTTGAACAATCAAGTAAGACCAGATACTAGAGAAGAGTTGCGTGTAACAACAACTACGGGTTCAATTAGAGTAAGTTTTTCAAATTAATTAATGATTTCTCGACACTTTTGTCATATAATATATATAACTGTGTTTAGAGAGTAGGAATGATATATG
This sequence comes from Erysipelotrichales bacterium, assembly GCA_009784525.1. GTDB lineage: Bacteria > Bacillota_I > Bacilli_A > Acholeplasmatales > WRBM01 > WRBM01. Next base: position 16,561 of record WRBM01000029.1, read on the forward strand.
AAAGACTTATTCAAAGATAATCGATTGGAAGCAGGATTTGATAATCAAAAGATTAGCTTACTAATTAAGCTTTTCTGGCAATATTTTTTCATCAATGGCGACCTGCAAGAAATAACTGACTATGCTGAGGAATTAATTAAAATTCTTAAAGCAAATAGTAAAAAGCTAACTATAACAAAAGAGGAATTGTCAGAGTTGAATGCAATTTATCTTACAGATATTGAAGCAGCCTTTAACGGTGATCCGGCAGCTGAAGATATGTTAGAGGTTATTCTTGCTTATCCGGGATTTAAAGCCGTATTTATTTATCGGATTGCCAATTTATTAGCTAAAAAAGATGTTAAATATTTGCCAAGAATGATGACAGAATATGCCCATAGCATTACAGGCATTGACATCCACCCCAAAGCCACTATTGGTAAATACTTCTTTATCGATCATGGTACAGGTACAGTAATTGGTGAAACTGCCAATATAGGGGATTATGTAAAAATCTATCAAGGTGTTACTTTAGGGGCATTATCTACAAGAGGCGGACAGAAAATAAAAAATGTTAAGCGTCATCCAACTGTTTTAGACAATGTAACAATATATGCCAATGCTTCAATATTAGGCGGAGAGACGGTAATAGGTGAAGACGCAGTAATAGGTGCCAATGCATTTATTACTAAATCAGTAGAGCCTTTTGCGAAAATTAGTTTCAAACAAAACTGTCCGGAAGAAGGTAAAAAATGATTTATCAAAATATTGACCAATTAATTGGAAATACTCCGCTTTTAAGGCTTAAAAAAATTGAGGAAATGTTTGGATTAAAAGCACAGATTGTTGCTAAACTGGAATCATTTAATCCAGGTGGAAGCGTTAAAGACCGTATTGCATTAGCCATGATTAACGATGCAGAAAGTAAAGGATTACTAAAACAAGGCTCAGTTCTTATTGAACCTACTAGCGGAAATACTGGTATTGGCTTAGCTTTAATTGCAGCAACCCGTAATTATCGCTTGATCTTAACGATGCCAGATACAATGAGCGTTGAAAGAATTCAGATGTTAAAGGCCTATGGAACGGAAGTTGTGCTTACAGAAGGAAAAAAGGGTATGACCGGAGCGATTGAAAAAGCTAAAGAGCTTTTAAAGATTATTCCTGATAGTGTAATGCCTAGTCAATTTACTAATTTAGCTAATCCAGAAGTTCATTTTAACAATACAGGCCCGGAAATTTGGAAAAATACAAGAGGTAAAATTGACTTTTTAGTTTCAGGTGTCGGTACTGGCGGAACAATTACTGGAGCGGGGCGTTATTTAAAAGATTTACATCCAAACATAAAATTAGTTGCGGTTGAGCCAGCTAATTCACCAGTGATATCAAAAGGTCAGGCAGGTCCTCATAAGATTCAAGGCATAGGAGCCGGATTCATTCCGGAGATTCTTGATACAAGTTTAATTGATGAAGTTATTACAATTACAGATGATGAGGCTTATCAGTTTGGTAGAATATTAACAAAAAAAGAGGGAGTTTTTGCGGGTATATCAGCAGGTGCAGCTTTAGCAGCAGCAGTAGAGATTGCGAAAAAGAACCCTAAAAAAAGAATTGTTGTTATTATTCCAGATTCAGGAAATCGTTATTTATCAACACCACTTTTTGATTATTAACTAGAATTCTTAAAGAAATGTTATTTAGTGCTTTTAGAGTATTAATAATACGTTTCTTTTTTCTTTTTCTAAAAATGGCGCAATCTTTCGAGCAAAATCCCAAAAAACACAAAAAATATTTCGCGTTTCTTGTTAAATATTGTATAATATTTAGCGGTGATTTAATTGGATGTTAAAATACTAGCCAGTGGTTCAAGAGGAAACGCAACTTTAATAAAAACAAAAACCGCAAGTGTTTTAATAGATTGCGGTATTTCATATAGACAAATCTTATCCAGACAAAATATCATCCGCAAAGATGATTTTACTTTAGATGCCTTACTGATTACTCATGAGCATACTGATCATATTTGTGGAATAAATACTTTATTAGGTAATCATCCAGTCAAGGTTTTTTTAAGTCAAGGAACTAAAAATGGTATTGATTCTCGTTGTTACGATAAATTAGGAAAAGCTGATTTTCAAATTGTTCGTGAATGGGATAAAATAGAAATTAATAATTTAGTTGTTACACCCTTTAATATTTCACATGATGCTAATGAACCTTTAGGTTATATCTTAGAAGAAGACGGAAAAAAATTAGTTTATGTTACAGACACTGGTTATCTAAATAGTAACTATTTTTCACGTTTAGAAAATGCAGATATGTACATTTTAGAAAGCAATCATGATATTGAAATGTTATTAGAATCAAAAAGAACATTTGCCCTTAAAGAAAGAATATATTCTGATTTAGGTCATCTTTCCAATGAAGACAGTGCTTTCAATTTTTTTAAATTACGGGGTGAAAAAACTAAAAAAGTGGTTTTAGCGCATTTATCGGAAGAATGTAATAGTGAAGAAAAAGCTTTAATGACTTTTTTTGATATCTTCAACACCTTGGAAAGTGACATCAGTGAATTGGAAATTATTATTGCTAAACAAAATTTTGTAGTTGAGACAAAATTATGATGACGATAAGAATAATCGCTGTTGGTAAGATAAAGGAAACTTATTTACAGGAAGGAATTCAAGATTTTCAAAAACGGATCAATAAATATGCTAAGTTAGAAATCATAGAAGTGAAAGATTCAGCTTCTGATGATGAAAAAAAAGCAAAAAAAGAAGAAGCAGAAAGAATTGAAGGATCTTTAAAAAATGGCTATAACATCATCTTAGCGATTGAAGGTGAAACTCTTTCAAGTCCCAAACTTAGCGCTAAAATAGATGAAATAGCCACATATCATAATCCAGTTATTAATTTTATAATTGGCGGTTCTCATGGTCTTTGTCAGACAATTATAGATAAAGCTAATTATTCATTATCATTTTCTCGTTTAACGTTTCCGCACCAGTTGATGCGTTTATTGCTTTTAGAACAATTATTTCGTGCTTTTAAAATTTTAAGTAATGAAGTATATCACAAATAAAATTTCTAGATAAAAATATGAATTATTGCCCCGACAAAATTATTTTCAAAAAAGAATTTTGTTAATCTGAATTGTTCAGTTTCCAGTTGAAGTTCAATTATAAAGAATTGATGGATATTAGCGGGCAAAATATTATTAGCTAATAATAAATCTAAAATAAATAAGGCAATAAATAAGACGAAAACGCCAATACCAGAAAAGAATAAAGCGCCGGCGATTCCATCAGTAATTCTGATTAACGGAACTTCTCTAAAATATATAACAATTATTTTTAAGAAAAAGAAGATAATTTTTGAACCAATAAAAATTAATAGAAAAGCAATAACAATTAACAAGAAATTAGTAAGAATTGGTGAAACGTTTCTTAAAAGACTAGCTTCAACAGCTTCTGGACCTAAAGAGTCAACTCTTCTAATTAGAAAGTTAGCGAGAAATTGCGGAAATCCTAAGTTTTCAATATGCTCAGTAACAACTCCCGACTCACCAATGATTGCTTCACTGATTTCCGGGCTCTTAGAGATTAGATAGGCCTCAACCCGATCTCGGATGCGGATGCCGATATTTAAGTCTCTTAAAACGTTAGCTAAGGGCTGAGCAAAAAAAACTGCCGCAAGAAAGCCAAAGAGGTTTGAAGCGATTTTAACTAAAGAAAGTAAAATACCGGTTTTATAACCGATAAATAGAATTAAAAAAGCTAATAAAATTAATAAAATATCTAGGGTTCCAAAAAAGATAAAATCCATATCATAACCTCCTTTTAAATATTATACTAAATTAATCGACAAATTGCCAACAAAAAAAGACAAAAAAGCAGTAATTTTGTCGAGTGTTATATAAATATAATATGATAAATAGAAAAAAGAACCCAACATTTATAAGGGTTCTTATGGTGAATTACTTCATGTTAAATTTTGATTATTTTCCGTCAGAGCGAACTGCGGCAGAGACACCGATACCCGTAAGAACGATACCCGATAAGATAGCTCCAATATAACCAATGTTAAGAAGTGCATCAGCTAATGGCGCACCATTAAATCCTGTTCCCCAGTCTACGCCAGTAAGAACTGCTCCTAGGAAAACCATTGCTAAAGATACAGAAAGTATAACGATAGCTGTCGATGCATATTTTTTCATTTTTTTCACCTACCTTATTAATATTATACTATGCTTTTTTTGGAAAATCAATTATTTACTCATAAAATTTTCTTTTTTGTAGTTTTGTCTTTTGAATAAAACTAGACACTAATAGTATTTAGGAAGGCGAAAAAATATGACAAAAAGCGGATTTATTAGCTGAATTTATTTGTTTTGGCGTCGTTAAACAATAAATTTTTGATATAATATAAGAAGAGGTGCTAGTTATGAAGATAAAGGAGATTCATATCAATAACTATAAGTCTATTAATTCCTGGGAAGTAATCAAATGGGATACTAATCTTATGACTTTTGTCGGAAAAAACGGTAGTGGAAAAACTAATGTTTTAGAAGCTTTAAACCTGATTTTTCAGGCAAATCTTTCGCGCTCTTTTACCTCAACAAATAATCTGATTACCTTTGAATATAAAATAATTTTACTAGTTAATAAGAAAGAACTACAAATAATTGATTCTGCTTTATTGATGGATGAGTGCCTAATAGAAGTTTATTCTAATAAAGGTAGTACGTTTCAAACTAAGATAATTAGTATTTCTGGTGAAGAAATCTATCAAATAAGTAAGGAAAAGAGTTCTTTTTTAATTGAAGAAGTTCAGAAGAATATTAAAAAAAGATGTTTTTTTCTAGGAAATGAAGATAGTCGCTTAATGTTTATCGCCGATAAAAATCAAGATTGGCGCTATCAATCAAATATCAATGAAAATTTAATACTAGAAGCATATCTTAAAACTTATACTGATTTTGAAATACAAAATGACATTATGGAAAAATTAGCTAAGGGTGAAAAATTTGATAGTAAAGAAATCTCGGAGGGTTTAGAAAAACTAATCAATCAGGATATTCCTGGTTTCGATCGTGGCATGTTTTCCCGAATCAAAGTCTCTTTTGCGAATGACAAATTTTCTCTTGTCCTTGTCGAAAAAAGTGGTGTTGAGATTGATTTTAGACATACTAATACAGGTAGACGTTGGTATTATACTTTTTACTTTATTAAAAAATGTCTAAGAGATGGAGATTTATTTATAATCGATGAACCTGGCTCTTATTTACATCCTGATGCGCAAAGTGAAATATTAAGGGAGTTAGAATTGTTAGCGCAAAATGGTTGTAAAGTAATTTTTACAACCCACAGCCCTTATCTTATTAGTCCAACTTTACAACATTTTTATTATGTGATTATGAATGAAAAAGGAAATACCAGCTTAGAAAGATATGACATGGACAATTTTTCGAAAGTTCGCTATGATTTAGGCTTGGATCTTAATGATTTGGTCTTTGGCAAAAACAAAACATATATTCTGGTGGAAGGTAAACATGATGTAGAAGTTCTTAATACTTTTATTAGGCTTTTTGGAATTGATTCTTCCAAATATAAGATTGTTTCCATGAATGGTGAATCAAAACTTAGTGCTGTCTATGAACTTGCGGAAGAAGAGGAATTAAATTTTATGGTTCTTCTAGACGCTGATGTCAAAAAACATCCGATTCAAAAACAAAGGCTAAAACAAATTCCGGTCGAAAAACTTGTTTTTGCGGGAGAAGGCACTAAGGAAGAGTCGATTGAGGCTTTATTTTATGGTGATGATGCCTTTAAATACTTAGATCAAAATAAGAAAAGAAAAAAAGTAGCTCCTGAAAAAATAATGCGAGCGACTAACTTACAGGAATTTGATGATAAAACCATAGAGAAATTTAAAGAGTTATTTAAAAAATTAGGTATCAGATAAATTAAAGGAGTGATTGAGTGAAGTACTTTGTAATATCCGATATTCATGGCGCAGCCGTCAACCTTAAAGAGGTATTAAAATGTTTTGAACAAGAGAAAGCTGATAAAATAATTATTCTAGGCGATATTCTTTATCATGGAGCGAGAAATCCGCTTCCTTTTGGTTATGACACGATGAAAACCGCAGAAATCCTTAACGTTCATAAAGAGCTGATATTAGGAATTAAAGGAAACTGCGATTCTGAAGTTGATGAATTAGTTTTAGCTTTTCCCCTACATAAGCATTTTAGCTTTCAACTAGGAGAAAAAACTGTTTTTTTAACACACGGACACCAGTTTAATGCGGATAATCTTCCTAATATTAAAGAGGGCTCTGTTTTGTTGCATGGCCATACTCATATTCCAGTTATTACAGAGAAAAACGGAATAATAATTGCTAATCCTGGTTCGGTTGGCATTCCTAAAGAAAAAAGCGATTCAGGCTATCTTTTGCTAGAAGAAAATAAAATTACTGTGAAAAATTTAGTTGGCAAAGTTATTGCGGAAAAGCTGTAATAGTGAAAATTTTCTGAAACAACAAAATTTGACTAGATATTGAAAAAAAATATATAAATATTATTGATATTGTGCTATAATAGTTAGGTGGTAAATTTTATGGCAGAAAGTAATTCTTCCAAGGAAATTATCATAAAGCGAAATCTAAAGTCTTGGCTGGAAATATTAATTGTGGTTTTACTGACAATCATTTTCTATCAAATATTGGCTTTTACAGGCTTCCTGCAGTTTTTTGATGAAGGAGGCATGGTTTCCTTTGCGATTATTCCTTTATTGTACCTTGCTTTTAAGTATGCGCCTTTAAAAGGTTGCATTGCCGGATTAATTTTCGGAATAAGCATTGTTTTTGTGATCGATAGTTCCAATTCTTGGTATGCAAACATATTATACTATGGTTTGGGCTATAGCATAATCGGAATTGCTGGAGCTTTCAGGCATGCTTTTCGAGGAAATCAAAAAGAGGCTTTACTTGGCATCATCGTAACTGTTTCTCTAAGTTTTCTGGTAAGGTGTCTAATCGCGATCATGTTATTTGCAAGGACTGGTATTCCAGAAGATCAATCAGTCTGGTTTTATTGGGTTGTTAGCTATCATCTGCCAATCGCTTTGACTTCCATGGCGATTACTATGATTATTGTTTTGAGTCTATACAAGAAACTGACGGTAATCATCAATAAAGACTTCTAAAGGAGATAAGATTATGAGTAATTTTAACATTGAAGAATTAGAGAGAAAAAGAGCCGAGGTTCATGCAGCTTATAAAAAAGATATGTTAATCGGTTGTCTTACAGTAATATTTTTAGTTGGAATATTTTTTATAATTCGGGCTAGTAACCGGATGAGCAAATTTAAAGCAGAGTTTAAAGACCAAGTCGGAAAAGCGGTTGTTGAGAATAAATTTGTTGACGGACAGTATTTTCCTAAAGGTGGATTTTCCTGGGCAGAGATAAAAGATGCTGGTTTTTATAAAGATCCGGACAGACATGTTTCTCGTGATAAAATTTCCGGAAAAATCGATGATGTAAAGTTTGAAATGAGTTATGTCGAGCTTATTGAAAAAAGAGTTCGCTCAAACGGAAAAACAACGACAGTTGAATATATCCCTTATTTTAAAGGTCGTTGGTTTGTTTTTGATTTTGAAAAAAATCTTAATCAAAAAATCTTAATTATGTCAGGAAGACGTTTTGTTAATCATCATTTAAGAGAAAAACTACAAAAAGCGGAAACTGAAAGCATTGAATTTAGTAAGCAGTTTAAGATTTTTACAACTGACCAGCATAAAGTTTTCTATTTATTAACACCAGCGGTTATTGAGACAATTAAAGCTTTAGACAAAAAATATCCTGGTGCGATGAATATTGCTTTCATTAATGGCAGAGTGCATGTTTCTTTATATGATAAAAACTACTACATGCGTGTTAGAATAAACAAACCTTTAACTAAAGAAGTAATTGATGGAATTTGTTCAAACCTTAATGTTGTTGAAGATCTGATTCATGAACTTAAATTAAACACCCAAAAGTTTAAAGATTCCTAATAAGTTAGGATTTTTATAAACCGTTTGGCGAAACGGGGCTTGCTTGATAAGTTTCAAGAAATTCGTCACTAAAAATATAAATTTAAAGGAGAAAGAAAAATGGATGGATTAATATTATTTTTAATCATTGCTATACCAATTTTATTACTTGTAATAATATTTTTTGCTTGGTATATCAGCACACTTAATAGACTAAGAAGATACAAAATTAAAGTTGAAGAGGCTGAATCAGGAATTGATGTTGCGTTAACTAAACGTTTTGATCTACTTAATAAAATGGTTCAGGCTGTAAGATCTTATGTTAAACATGAAAGAGACACACTAGAAAGCATTGTTGGTCTTCGTCAGCCAGGAGCTGGTGCTTCGATAGCTGAGAAACAAGATTGCATGGACAGATTAAATTCTGGATTTGCGCAAATGCGTGTTATCGTCGAAAATTATCCGGATCTTAAAGCTAATACCAATTTCCTTAAAATGCAAGATGCGGCGAGAGATGTTGAAGAAAATCTTCAGGCTTCAAGAAGAATTTACAATTCAAACGTTGGTCGCTACAATATGGCAATAGCTGTTTTCCCTTCTAGTATTGTTGCTAAGCGTAATAACTTTGAGAAGTTAGATATGTTTAAAGCTGAAGAAAGAAAACGTCAGGATGTAGATTTAACAGTTTAATAAAATTAGGCAACACGAAAAAGTGTGTTGCTTTTTTTTGTTTGAATAGGAATTTTTATTTTCATCTTATAACAATATTTATACTTAACATTACGTATATTACACACGCACACGTATGCAAGAATTTTACTCAAATTTAATCTCAAAATCACAGTTTTATTTGCTTTATCTAGAACGTTTTCTAAAAATAAAAAAAGTTTAAAATAATTCTTGTTTTTACTAACTTTTAGTGCTATAATAACCTTATTATTTAAGCACTAAAGGAGGTGAAAAAA
>WRBM01000030.1 GCA_009784525.1 Erysipelotrichales bacterium
AGGAAAAAAGCTAAGAGCCTTTTTCTTAACTTTCCCTGTTTGAAGTTGATTTTTATCAGCTTCAATTTATTTTAACATGAAAGATTAAGTTTTTAAACTCTTAGCTTTTATTATACGAAAAGACATTATTAAAAATGTCCCTTGTTTGAAAAATTCATTTTATTTAATATTTTTAATTAAATTAACCATTTCAATAGCGCCTAGTGCTGCTTCAGCGCCCTTATTACCAGCTTTGGTTCCTGCTCTTTCGATTGCTTGCTCAATGTTTTCGGTAGTTAGGACACCAAAGATTACAGGTACTCCCGTGTTTAGCGATACATTCGCAACACCTTTAGAAACCTCAGCACAAACATAATCATAATGCGTAGTTGATCCTCTAATGACTGTTCCTAAAGTAATAATGCAATCATATTTTTGAGTTTCAGCCATTTTTTTAGCGACTAACGGAATTTCAAATGCTCCAGGTACCCATGCAAGTGAAATATCACTTTCCGCAACATTGTGCCTTTTTAAAGTATCAATAGCCCCTTCCACAAGTTTTCTAACGATAAACTCATTGAATCTACCAGCAACAATACCTACCTTTAATTTCTCTGCGATTAAATTTCCTTCAATAATTTTCATTTTTCTTTCTCCTTCTCTAATTTTTAAGAATATGCCCCATTTTATCTTTTTTAGTGCGCATATAGTCTTTGCAATCGGCTTTGTATGCTGTCTCAATTGCTACTCGTTCAACAATCTCAATGCCATACTTTTCTAAACCATTAATCTTATCGGGATTATTTGTCATTAATCTCAACTTTTTAGTTTTAAGAAATTTTAAGATCTCCACACCAATTGAATAATCCCTTAAATCAGGCGCAAAACCTAATTCTATGTTTGCTTCAACAGTATCTAGTCCCCTGTCTTGTAATTCATAGGCTTTAAGTTTGTTAATCAAACCAATACCGCGACCTTCTTGACGAAGATAAACCAAAATCCCTTTACCCTCACTAGCAATCATTTTCATGGCAGCATCATACTGATCGCCACAATCACATCTAGCACTGCCTAAAGCATCTCCAGTCAGGCACTCTGAATGAATTCTAGTAAGAATTGCTTCTTCTGGATTTATTTCACCTTTAACTAAGGCGATATGCTCTTCACCATTTTCTACATTTTTAAAGCCGTGGATTAAAAACTTTCCATATTTAGTCGGCATATTAGCTGAAGTCACGTGTTCTAATTTATTAGTCATAGCTTAAACTCCTTTCGATAGTCCACAAGTTCTTTAATGGTCACAAAAGTTAAACTATGCTTCTTAGAAAATTCAACTAAATCATTATAACGCATCATTGTCCCATCTTCTTTTAGAATCTCGCAACAAATCCCAATGCTCTTTAAACCAGCTAACTTCATAAAATCGATAGTCGCTTCCGTATGACCCGGACGAACAATAACGCCGCCATCTTTCGCCTCCAAAGGAAACATATGTCCAGGCCGCCTAAAGTCACTTGCCTTTGCACTAGCATCAGCCATCTTTTGAGCAGTTAATGCTCGTTCATAAGTTGATATACCTGTTGTAACATCGAAATGATCTATTGAGACTGTAAAAGCCGTGCCATGCTCATCAGAATTTTTTTCGACCATTTGCGGTAAATCTAACTTAAGCGCAATCTCTTTAGAAATTGGTACGCAGATTAAACCTTTAGCATAAGTTGCCATAAAATTAATCATATCTGATGTCACAAGTTCTGCAGAGCAAATCAAATCACCTTCGTTTTCTCTATCTTCATCGTCTGTCACGACAATAATCTTTCCTGTTTTAATATCTTCTATTGCCTGAAGCAGTGTTCTATATTTTTCCATTATTTCTCCATTTCTGCTTAAAAACCATTTTTGGCTAAAAAATTTAAATCTATCGTTTCTTTATTTTTGTTTCCACTTGCAAATCTTTTAATATATTTGGCAATCATATCGTTTTCTAAATTAACAGGTTCACCGAGCTTTTTTTCTAAGAGAGTTGTGTTAGTTCCTGTATGTGGAATTATTGAAACTGTAAAATCGTTTTCTGTTATATCAATGACCGTTAAACTAATACCATCGATAGCAATCGAGCCTTTAGGAATTATAAATTCTAAAATTTCTGAGGAAGCACTAATAGTAAATATTATCGCAATATCAATTGTTTGTTTATTCATAATAATACCCGTACCATCAATATGCCCAGAAACAAAATGGCCACCAAATCTGCCATTAGCACTCATAGCTCGTTCCAAATTAAGCTTATCACCGGATTTAAGTCTACTTAAGGCACTTTTATTCATTGTCTCAAACATTATATCCGCTGTAAATGAATCTTTATTGAAGCTATTTGCGGTTAAACAGACACCATTGACAGCGATGCTATCACCAAGTTTAATATCTTCTAGAACTTTACAACAATCAACTGTTAATGCCAAAGATTTAGCACCTTTTTTTATTAGTTTAACTGTTCCGATTTCTTCTATTATTCCAGTAAACATACTTTTGACCCCACTTTATATTCCAGCATTATATCATTATCAAATCTAACCATTTTATTTAGCTCAAGTTTAATTGAATTTACAATTTTTTCGATTCCTGGACCCTCTACTGGAAAACGTCCTTTAGAGCCACCAAAGATTTGCGCACCAATATAAACTTGCAATGTGTTAACAATGCCTGCTTCTAATGCTGCATAATTAAGAATCGCTCCGCTTTCAATCATAATACTTTTAATGTTCAGTTCTATTAGTTTTTCCATTAAATCACTTAAATCAACAAAATTTTCTTTAGTCCTTTTAGTAACTATAACTTTTATCCCTAAATCATTTAATATTGCAATTTGTTTCCTATTTTCTCTGACACAAGCGACAATCGTTGGAATTTCTTTAGCTGTTTTAGCGATTCTTGAATCCTCAGGAAGTTTTAAATCATTATCAACAATTATCCTTATCGGATTATTGCCATTTTTTATCCGACAATTCAAAAGCGGATCATCTATTAAAACTGTATTAATTCCTGTCAATATTGCTTGGAAAGCATTTCTGGTCTTGTGAACGTTCCTTCTAGACTTTGGATTTGTAATCCATTTGCCTTCTCCACTATTGGTTGTTATTTTGCCGTCTGCAGTCATCGCATACTTCATTAAAACAAAAGGTTTATTATTAGTAATCGCATAAATAAAACTTTCATTTAACTGCCGACAGGCTTTTTCAGCAATTCCTACAACTACTTCAATACCTTGTTTTCTTAATTTTTCAACACCCTTGCCAGAAACTTCCGGATTCGGATCTATCATAGCAATTACTACTTTAGTTATTTTCTTTTCGATAATAACATCAACACAAGGTCCTGTCTTTCCATAATGGCAACAAGGCTCTAATGTAATATATAATGTTGCGCCTGCGACACTTTCCTTAGCATCAGCAAAGGCATTTATTTCTGCATGTGGGCCGCCATAATATTGATGATAACCTTCACCAATAATTTTTTCTTCTTTAACAATTAAAGCACCAACTAGAGGATTTGGACTTACTTGCCCGATTCCTTTTTTGGCCAACTGTAAAGCTTTACGCATAAATAATAAATCATTCATCGCTTCACTCCTAAAAATAAAAACACGCCCAACAAAAGTCCAGGCGTGTAAAAAAATGTTTTAACAACAAATTCTTTCATCCAGACTATAACTGTCGGCTCTGGAATTGCACCAGATCAGCTTGTTAGCTCGCGGGCTTTACCGCCGGTGGGGAATTACGCCCCGCCCTGAATTCGATTGACTAATATTATTATACCCGATTTCAAAAAAAATGTCAAATCTTCTTAAATAGATTTTGAATTTTTTATTTTTTCTGTTACAATAAGTTATCCTATAATGATTGGAAGATTTTAAGATGAGTAATGAGCGTTTATATAATATGGTATTTTCAACTATTTATCCTTTGTATATTCAAAAAGCCGAGAAAAAAGGAAGAACAAAATCTGAAGTTGACAATATTATTTGTTGGTTATTAGGTTATAACGAGAAAGAGTTACTCCAACAAATTGAGAATAATGTTAGTTTAAAAGTCTTTTTTACTAAAGCGCCTCAAATTAATCCTCAGGCTATGAAAATCACGGGTAAAATTTGTGGAGTTTCAATAGAAAAAATTAGCGACCCTCTTTTTAAAAATATTCGTATATTAGATAAATTAATTGATGAATTAGCTAAAGGTAAAAAGCTGGAAAAAATTTTAACTTTTTAAGCAAACACTTTTTTTCTAAATTAATAATTTTATCCGCAATAGACACAGTTGTTCCCGATGCAAGACTAGTTCTTTTGCATCAAACAAATTTTTTTCATCAACATATCCTAATTTTGGTGATCATTTTGGAAAAAGCAAATAATATCTCAATTCTTGCAGTCACAACCTTATCAATAGCAATCTCAGAAGGGCATGATGCAAATCACGTAAAACTATTATCGTCCTATTTCTTTTTAATAGGTTCAGTTTTGTCAACAATATCAGCTGCTAGAGAAATTGAGGAAGCAAAAACGCAAGGATGTTAATTTTTATTAATCATAAATTGCGAATATGAGCTTGAGAACTTTTCAGATAAAAGACAATCGGAGTTAATTATTTTACTGGCCCTGAAGTGTTAATCAAAGAATGTTACAAGTTATGAAAGAATGCTAGTCTATTACAGTTGAGTAGGCATTTTTATTTTATATGAAGGTCGGGGCGCTTTTGACACTTACTATCAAACAACAATTTTATTAGGTGTGCTTGATGACAAGCAAAAAAGGCCACTATAAAATATTAGTCTTACAGTGTCCTTTTTAATTTCAACTTATTCTTCAACAGCAACCAAGGTACATTTTAGTAGAATAATGGGTTTCTTTTTAGTTTTGATGATTGCAATCCGATCATTTATTTTTGTGGTAGGCTCTTCTATAACATACTCGATTGTTTTATCACTGCCATCAAGCTTTAGTACTGCTATAACTTTGCTTTTAATTGATATAATTGTCCCTAACGATATTATTGACTTTTTTAGTACCTCAATATCCTTTCTTTTCCTATTTTTTTCTAAAATATATAGTAAAGCTGTAATAAAAATAAATATAATCACCAATAAAATAGATAGCTTGATGGCTAGTAAATCATTTCTCATAATATTTGCTAAAACACCTAAAATAGCGCCAATCACAAGTATTATTGAAATGCGCCAATATGTCAATATATCATGTTTATATCTGGATATAAAATAAGGTTTTGATATATTGCAGCGATATTTATTGCTTATACTTACTTTATCTATTATAATATATTTACTAATGAACATCTTTCATTCTCCCGCTCAAATCAATCTTCTTAAAGTAAAAACTCATGAATTCGTCTATTATAGCTCCCTCACTGTTATGCCAAGAACCAGAAAAATATCCCCAACCAAAGGATTACCGATTTGCATATGGATTCAACGTTTCTGGAATAGTTATATTATATAACAATTTTATCCGATTTTTTTGATGACAAGTAAAAAAGGACACTATTAAAATATTAGTCTTACAGTTATCCTTTTAAATTTTCAACTTATTCTTCAACAGCAACCAAGGTGCATTTTAGTAGAATAATGGGCTTCTTATTAGTTTTAATAATTCCAACTTTATCGTTAACCTGTGAAACACCATTATGAATAACAAACTCAATTTTTTCCGCATTATTGTCAAATTTAACAACCGCAATAACTCCGCTTTTAATTGAAATAACTGTACCTAAAGAAATTATTGCCCCATTAAGTGTTTCTATGTCATTAGCGTTTTTTCTTTTTTCTCTAACTTTAGTCAAATAAGAAAAAATTAAGAATGTAAATATTAATCCAATAAAAAATATTATGCCCGTAACATCATTTCTAATAATACTAAAAATTAGTGGGGCAAAAGAAATTATCGCTAATATATTCCATGCTCGCGCCACCATAAAAATATAATTGCGAGATATTATAAACTGCTTTTTAGTATCACACTTATATTTATTATTTGCGCTTATTTTATCAACGACTATATAGCCATCTATGTTCATTTTCAAACCTCCACTCACATCCTTTTTAAAATCAGCATTTCATGAATATTTATTGCTCCGCTAAGAGATTTTAATGCTAATGCTGCGCCTTCATCCAATATTGCGCCTGATATCGTTACTCCTAACCCTAAAATTATTCCTCTTTTACTTGTTGCCCAAGTTGTATTATCGATTTGCATTTCGACTCTACCGCCTATAGAGCCTATAACAAACGAAAGGCTTAACGCGACATAAAAAGTCCAATCATCAAAAACTTCAATTCCTTGAGTTATATAACCTGTTAATCCCGTTATTCCGGCAGAAAATGTTCCCATCTTCAACATACGCCCTGTAGCCATTATTCCAAATGCTTTTCCTTTACTTGACAAAAATCCACCATAGCCACCAGTTAATGAACCACCTACTGTGCCAAACATAAATCCGCTAGCCGCCCCATTCCAACCATCAGCGATATAGCCAAATCCTGCCCCAGTAGTTCCACCCACTATGGCTCCAGTATTTGCACCTACTAATATTTTATTCGCTTTCGCCAATAATGGCGCAGTTGCTCCCTTTGTTGCTATAGTCGCAATTGTTAGTAGTGCAATTGTTATTATCCCAATCCCCCATTTTAAGGAGTTTGGCATCCGATTATATCGTGACTGCCACCATGATACTGATGGCATATCCCAAAATAATGGCATACTTGGAAAGATATTATTTATACTTACCGAAAAAAACAATGGATGATTGCCGATTGCATATGGATTCAATGTTCCTGGAATAGTTATATTATACAACATTTTTATTGGATTTGTTGGATTAATAAACATTTTTGTGAAAGCTGAATAATATCGGCTGTTAATATAATATAATCCCGACTCTTGATCATAATAATGTGATTTCCATCGAATTGGGTTTCTTAAGGCAATGTGATTAATATCTGTTATTTCGGCAATTCTATCACTCGTTATACCAGTATCTCTAAATGCTTTGTGATTGCCATAAGCATCATATTCATATCCTATCACCATATCAGGCATATTATCACATCTTAAGCCAATAACGTTTCCTTCAATATCTTTGATAAAAAAATATGGATAAAGGTCATTATCAGCCATAAAACCGACTATCTCTTCTAAATCATAAATATATCTTAGACTTCTTGTACCCGTTTCGTTCCATTCTGCTAATAGTCTGGTGCCATCATAATGATAAAACGTTGTAACGCCATTTACACGCTTACTTAAGCGCATCCCAAAACTATTATATCTATAAAACGAACTTCCGAAACTTTCTAATAGATTACCACGTGTAATTAGTAAATTCGTACCATTAAACATTATACAATTTCCTAGATTATCATACCTAAATGAAGAATCTACATCAGGAGCTGTTATCCTAGTTAAACGTCCGTTTCGTTCTTCATAGTGGTAATATTTAGTAAAAAACAAAAAAAATTGCAACATTTATAACAAACATTGCAAATTCCTAATATATTATTTTTTATCTCTTGAACTATTAACGATACTTATTATAATTTCAATGAGCGCAACAATTCTTTCTTTAGACAAAAACTTAGCAATCCAACGATTTTTCCTAGCCAGTTCAATAGCTTTATCTAATTTTTCTTCTGAAGCATGATTTTTATATAATCTTTCGATTTCTATTACAACCCAATTTAAATGCTTTTTAAAACAATTATACTTTATTAAAAAAAAGATAATGATTAATAGAAACAAAGAAAATCCGATCAAAATCCAGTGTAGCCAATCAAGCATTTGATTTCCTCCTCGTTATTAGTTAATGAATTTTTTAACTTAAAGTAAGGGCAATCGCAAAAAGAAAAACTGATTTATTTAAAGAAAGATAATATCTTTTCTTAAATAAAAGTCAGCTTTGTTCTAATTGTATTATAAAACTAAATAATCCGAAAATTTACCGTTCTTTTCCAATAATTCCTCAAGTGTCCCGTGTTCAACAATTTGTCCTTCTTCCATAAAAATTATCTTATCATATTGACTTAATAAATCTTGACCAAGAGAGTGAGTTATCGTAATTAAAGTTAAATCCTTTTTTGATAATAAACGCTGTTCAATATCTTTAGCTGTTTGCTTATCAACAGCCGATGTACCTTCATCTAAAATCATCAGCGGTTTATTTTTGACCAATGCTCTAGCAACCGCAATTCTTTGACGTTGACCACCAGAAAGATTAGAGCCATTTTCACCAACCTCAGTTTTTAAAGTCTTGTCGGCATTTAAAAATAAATCTACACCGCTATTTTCTATAGCTAAATCAACATCTGCTTTTTCATACTTATTATGCAATACAACATTTTGTTCAATATCTTCATCAAACAGAAAAGCATTTTGATGAATCATAACTGATAATTGCCCTAAACTTTCACCAGATAATTCTTTAAGTTCAATTCTATCATATAAAATCTCTCCTTCATAATCATCTAGGTATCCTATTAATGCTTTTGATAATGTTGTTTTTCCGCATCCTGATTTACCAGCAATTACATATTTATTGTTTTTCTGAAACGTAAAGCTTACATCTCTAAGGGCTGCTTCTTCTTGATCAGAATACTTAAAGGTTAAATTCCTGACTGTAATATCTTTGTTAAATTCCGCAATTTCTGTTCCGTTTTTCTTAGATTCGTGCTTAATTAATTTTTCTAAGCGTTCAATTACTGGTTTGCTTCCTGTAATCAAAGGGATACAAGCTCCCAATACTTGGAAAGGCGATGTGACTTGACTGCTTATCTGGATAAAAGCTAATAATGTTCCACCTGTAATATTTCCTTGAATAATCAAATAAGCGGAAACAAGAATTACAACGACTTGTGATAAAATGCCAAGCAAAGTAGATAAAGAATCAATAACCGCCGATAGATAACCTAAAGATAATTCCGACTCAACCGAATCTTTATTTTGCTCCTCAAAGGTTTTTGTGGCATGTTTATCCATCTGATAAGATTTAATAACCTCATAACCAGAGAATATTTCTTTCATCTTAATAGTAAATAAAGCGGCTTTCTTAGAAACTTCATCCTGTCTCTTTTGGACGTTTTTTCCAAATAGAGCTGGTATAACTATTAAGAATAACAAAGTTATAATCAAAGCAAAACCCTCAACAAATCAATATCATTTGTTAAGGCGGAAATATAATCGGCTGAATTAACAGAATTAAACTCAGTAATACTTTTTTTCATAATACCTTTAAAAATATCTTTCCTAATATTAATCGCAATTTTTCCAACTAACTTAATATTAAGAGCTTGCGATAAATAGTAAAATATAGTAAAAACCGGAAAAAATATAGCTGAAACAATCATTACACCTCTAAAGCCTGACATATCCATATTTAGTGCTACATCTAAAGCATCTCTTAAAATAATAGCTATATAGACAGACATCGCCGCAACGATTATATTGACAATCACAACAAATACGAGAATCCATTTTTGCTCGAAGATGTATTTTTTCATTTTTCCTCCAATAGTTTTACCATTACAAACTCTTCTTCTTTTTCTAAGACTATTTTATAACCTAACCTTTGGTAAAAATTAACTGCCCGATTTGTTTTTTGAACCGCTAAAGATGTTTGTTTGTACCCTTTGGTTGTTAAAAGCACAAATAGACTTTCCATTAGTTTTGTGCCAATGCCAAAACCTCGAGCATCCGACCTCACAGAAATCGCTAATTCTGGTGTCTTTTGATTTATATGCCCAAACCCTGGAATAATTCTTGTCCATGCCATACCAATAACTTCGCCATCTATTTTCGCAACAACTCCATTATCGTTTATTAAGCCGTAGTCTTGAATATAAATATAAACATCTGGATTATAAATAACATTTTTAGGTAATTGACTTTTTTCAGGTTGATGAATAGCATAAAACAAAAAATTTTCTAATAAAAAATAATCTGCTAAACTAATTTCACGAATAACTAGTTTCTTGTCATCGAACAATTTGGGCTCTTCCCCTTTGCTTGCATAATCTTTGTTCCCCATTGAAACATTGCGTTTAAGATTGGTTCCAGACTTTTACCTTTTTCTGTCAAAGAATATTCAACTTTAGGCGGCACAATCGGATATACTTTACGGATTAATAGTTCACTGCTTTCCAATTCTCTTAACTGTTGCGTAAGCATTTTTGAAGTTGCGCTTGGAATCATTTTACGCAATTCTGAAAAACGGATAGTCTTATCCATAAGATGCCATAAGATTAGCGCTTTATACTTTCCACCAATTAAATTAAGCGTAGCTGATACCGGACAATCCAAATTTTCTTTTTCCATAATACCTCCGTAGTATCTTTTAGGTAACTATATTACTAAATAGTGCGTTCTTGACATAAAGTTCATATTATAATATCATAGAATATAGTAAACGTCAAGAAATTATTTTATTGGAGGTCAAAATGAAAATTTCCTTTATCGGTCATGGTAATATGGCTAAAGCAATGATTACAGGCATTATAAAGAGTAAGTTAATTTCAAAAACTGATATTTATATCTCAGATTGTGATAAGAATAATCAAGCCGCTGTCGATTTTGCGGATTATATTTTCTTAACCGTTAAGCCAAATATCTATAAACACGTTGTCTCAAACCTTGTTTGGACAAAAAACAAAGTTTTTATAACTGTTGCGCCTGGCATAAAAACTACTTTTATTGATGCTAAAGTTATTAGAACAATGCCAAATACACCTGCTTTAGTCGGCGAAGGTGTAACTTCGGTTTGCCGGGGAAAAGATATAACGAATCAGGAATTTAATTTTGTAAAAAAACTTTTAGCTACTTTTTCTGTTGTTTATGAATTTGAAGAATCGCTGATGGATTATACGATTGCGCTTTCTGGCAGTAGCCCCGCTTATTTATATATGTTTATTGAGGCAATGGCTAACTATGGCAAAAAGCATGGTATCAATTATGAAACCGCCAAAAACATGGCTGCGCAAACTTTACTTGGCTCAGCGAAAATGATTTTGGCTAGTGAAGATACTCCTGAAACACTTTGCGCGAAGGTTTGTACAAAAGGAGGCGCAACGATAAAAGCTGTTGAAACGTTTCGCAATTTAGATTTCGAAGCTACTATTATTCAAGCAATGGAGGCTTGTTGCTCTAGAGCTTTTGAAATGGCTGATGAATTCGATAAGGAGATGTCATGAATAATATATATAAAATACAAGGAATGAATTGCGCCACTTGTGCCAACAAAATCGAAAAAACTATTATTAAAATTGACGGTGTCGAGCAAGTATCTGTTAACTTTGCGACAGAAAAATTATTTGTCTCTTATAATGAAGATAAGGTAACTGTTGATCTCTTTAAGAAAACGCTAAAGAATTTGGGCTTTGAACTTATTGATAATAAGCAGAATATTTCTTTTAAAATAGTGGGTATGACTTGCGCTGCTTGTGCTAGTAAAATTGAAAAGAGTCTTAAAAAAACAACAGGTATATTAAATGCTTCTGTTAATTTTGCGACTGAAAAAGCGATGATTGAATTTGATCCGGAAAACATAAAAGCTTCCCAAATAAAAAAAATAATCACAAATTTAGGTTTTGAAGTTTTAGAAACTAATAAAGTTGATGAAGACAATTTAAGAAAAAAAAGAGAAATCAAAAGACTATGGATTAAATTCATAGTTTCAGCTTTTTTTTGTATTCCGTTAGTTTATATCGCAATGGCTCCAATGATTACCTGGTGGAACTTTCCTGTTCCACAAGTTTTTGACCATCATTATAATGCGCTTAATTTTGCGATTGTTCAATTAGTGCTTACGATCCCTATTGTTATAATGGGTTATAGGTTCTTTACAGTTGGTTATAAAGCAATATGGAAACGTAGCCCTAATATGGATAGTCTAATTGCGGTTGGTACGACTGCAGCTTTATTATATAGTTTTTATTCTATGTACAGAATAATCCAAGGAGATCATCAGGCTGCGATGAATCTATATTTTGAGACAGCTGGTGTTGTAAAAACACTTATTCTGCTTGGCAAGACACTTGAGGCCGTTTCTAAAGGAAAAACAAGCGAGGCAATAAAAAAGCTTTTAGAGTTTGCGCCTAAAACTGCACTAGTATTAAAGAATAATCAGGAAATCAATGTTTTAATTGATGAAGTTGAAGTTAATGATATTATAATTGTCAAACCTGGCGATCAAATTCCAGTTGATGGTATTATTATAGAAGGTTTTACCGCCATTGATGAATCGATGTTAACAGGAGAAAGTATTCCGGTAGATAAAAAAGTCGGTGATAAATTATATGCGGCTAGTATTAACAAAAATGGCTTAATTAAATTTAAAGCAACCAAAATCGGCTCAGATACAGCATTATCGCAAATTATTAAACTTGTGGAAGAGGCTCAAGCTAAAAAAGCGCCTATCTCTAAATTAGCCGATATTGTTGCAGGCTGGTTTGTGCCTATAGCTTTTTTGATTGCGCTTATTTCTTCAGTACTATGGTTAATCAGTGGTAAAGATTTAGTTTTTGCGCTTACAGTTTTTGTGGCGGTATTAACTATTGCCTGTCCATGCGCTTTAGGTCTCGCTACTCCTACTGCCATAATGGTCGGAACAGGAGTTGGTGCTAAAAATGGTATATTAATAAAAGGCGGAGCTGCTTTAGAAACGACTCATAAAATCAAAACGATTATCTTTGATAAAACTGGAACGATTACTGAAGGAAAACCGATAGTTACCGATTTAATTACTATTAATAACTTTCAGGAAAATTTTATCTTACAATTAGCTGCTTCTGCAGAAAAAGGTTCAGAACATCCCTTAGCTGAAGCAATCGTTAAAAAGGCGGAAATGGCGAATCTGGAATTACTAAAAATTAATGAATTTATCGCTATCACTGGTTTTGGAATCTCAGCAGTTATTGACAATAAACAAATTTTACTCGGAAATATAAAATTAATGAAAGAAAATAATCTTGAAACAAATATTTTACAAGAACAGTCCGATAAACTAGCTTCTGCTGGAAAAACGCCAATCTATATTGCGATTGATAATATTCTAGCTGGCATTATTGCGGTTGCGGATGTAGTAAAACCGACAAGTTTAAAAGCTATAAAAAGCTTATCCGATATGGGTATTGAAGTTATTATGATAACGGGAGATAATAAAAAAACCGCTGAAGCAATTGCTAGTCAAGTTGGCATCACAAAAGTATTATCCGAAGTCTTACCTCAGGATAAAGCTAATGAAGTCAAAAGACTTCAAGAAAAAGGAAAAATAGTAGCGATGGTCGGTGACGGCATAAATGATGCGCCTGCCTTAGCACAAGCGGATATTGGCATCGCCATTGGCTCAGGAACGGACATTGCGATTGAATCTGCTGATATTATCTTGATGCATAGCGACTTAATGGATGTGCCAACTGCCATTCTTTTGAGTAAAAAAACAATTAGGAATATAAAACAAAATTTGTTTTGGGCTTTTGGTTATAATACCGCAGGCATACCACTTGCAGCAGGTTTCTTGTATTTATTTGGCGGACCATTATTAAATCCCATGTTTGCGGCTGGGGCAATGACACTTAGTTCATTATCGGTATTAATGAATGCTTTAAGACTTCGATTTTTTAAGAAGCGCTAAAATGAATTAATTTAAAGTTTCAAACTTTTGAATGCCCTATGTTTTTCCGGAAAACCTAACACTTCAATTCTGTTAGTCCAATATTTCTGTCTTTGCGTTCTTTTTCTCTTCTTATTAATTCATCATCACGACACCGGAATCATTTAGCACAAACTCCTCATCGGTCCTAAAAAACATTAAAAAACCTCTGTGAATATTTAAAGCATGAATTTTGACTGAAACTAAATCTGTACTCTCTATTAATACATCCCAATCGTTCTCTAGTATAGTCATCATCTCACGCTTTCAAAAATCAAGTTTACTTTCTCCTTCTTTAATATTATAGTTTGATAATTCTGTTTTCTCTTTTGGAGGGTTAGTATAACCTCTCATATTGTTTACTGAACGGAATATCTGAATTAACATATATTTTTTAATTATTACTAATTCCCGTCTTGTTATATTCACTTCATTTAAATTTTTAAGCAATCTATCTACAAGTTTAATCATTGGTTGTTCTATTTCTGTGCTGAATTTTTTTCTAAAACTTTTTCATCTCCATCTGTACCATCATAAAGATTTTTCGAATACATTACACTTTTAGTATTTCTGTATTCTGCTTTAAAATTGAACAAATCAATTAGGCATACTTCGTATTTTCCGTTCAGTTTCTTTGTTCCAAAATTCTTTAATATTCCGTTTGGAACATAATGTTGTTTTTCTAAAATAGGCATTTTCAGATTTGCTCCTTTGAGATTATTATAGCATACTTTCACAACAAAAATAAAAAATGTGCAGTTTGTCGAACAAGTTTAGCGAAAGAAAAAGATCAGAAGGATTATCTCTGACCTTAATCATCAATTAAACTTTTCTTATTACATGGTTTCGTAATCTATAAAGTCTTTGTTTTTGCCACAATTACTGCATTCTAAACTAATATTGATCCATCCGAATCCATTAACCCATTCATCCGGAGAAAATGTTCTTTGCGCTTCATCGACAAAACCATTACACGCTTCCTCAATAAAATCTTGTTTTCCTTCAGAAAGAATTGAAATGCAAGCTTTGAAAATATTTTTTTTGCATTTCTTACAACTTTCTTCTATTGCTTCGCCTTCAATTTCATTGCGAAACAAATGACAAATAAAGCCATCCCAACCATGGAATCGGTTATCGAAAACAACAATTTCTTTATTGCAAATTGTGCATGTTGCAGTAACTTTGGTTATCAATTCTCCATTATGTGTATTCACAATGAAGCTTTCTTGCCCGCAACATATCAAAGATGCGATCAATTGTTTTTCTTTTGATTTTTTATCAATGTTGAGTATACCTTCCAAGTGCGAAGGAATCGGCAAAAGATTCATGATTTATCTCCTTTAAAAAAGTATTATTCCGATAATAGCAACCCAGTTTATCAATACAGTATTTACTCCTGGATTCATTCCTGCCATCATTTGTAATTTTGCTGCCATTTGTGCTGCAGTTTGAGTTGTACTAGTGACTTCGACAAGTGTATTTTGTCCGAATCTACCTATTCCGATTACATCTGGTCGCAAAGCTCCACCTTTTAATCCTGCGGTCTTAAGCCCTGAATTAAGGTAAATGCTAGAATATTGCCCAGACATTACCATTTTACCGGCTTGCATATTACTAGCCATTCTATGAAAGAATGTTGCACTATTGACTTGTGCACTTCCATAGATGTTGGTTGCTCCAGTAGCAATTCTAATTACAGAACTGGCTGCTCCATAGATTCCGCCTGTAACAGCACCGATTGCAAAACCGCCTGCTGCACCATTTAATATACTGGCTGCAATACTTTCGTCATCGATGGCTGCGCCTATTCCCCCAATAGCGGCTATCCCAGTACCAATTGCTGCTGATGAGAGTGCTGTACTGAAAGCAGCGCCAAATATTACACCATCAGCTCCAGGCAGGAAGGCTGCGCCGAGACCTAGAGTGAGCAAAACTACTACACCAATGAGGATTTTCCACCCCCAATGCAGGTCATTCCACCAACCAAAAGCTTTTCCTATTGTTCGCCAGAAGGCTGGAAAACTTATCCGCCAATAGTGTCGCCACCAGGTTAACTCATCAGGGTCATAAACAAGATTAGCATTCGTTTCTGTTGTATAACCATTATACACTAAATTAACTGGATTTTCAACCACCTAAAGCATTTAAAATAAAAACGCTGAAACAGCTTTTATACTGAACAGCGTTTCTAATATACATAATGTTTTTTTTCCTAAGAATCATTTTCAATAGTATTTAATCAATAAAATTGTACCACAATTGTTTCTTCTCCTGATTCAGGATTGTAAAATGTATAAAACACTCTTTCATCATTTAATGTTTCCTTTGTTTGTTTTATAAAAACTAAAGGTTTTCCATCTACAATTGGCCATTCAGGATCTTGAATCCATCTAGGTGGCTTTTTATCGAACAAAAACAAACTTTTTATTTTGTCCTTAATCCACTTTTTCTGATTAGTTTTAGATAAATCATTTGGTGCAGATTCAATAATTTGATTTAAAAAATCCTCATCCTCAATAGAAACATAGCTTGGCTGTAAAGAATTTCTATATTCTAACTCTTTGGAATATATATCGTTTCTATTAAATTGAATGCCACGATACAGCAAATAACAATAAATATCCTCGTAAATCACAGCTCTACCATAAAGGGTATTGCTATTGCTTTTTTCAATATTTTCATTAATAGTACGATTCCCAAAGCGCTGGTATTTTTCCCCTAATTTTATCTCAAGCATTTTCTGAAGATAAGTATTATTTTTATATTCACGCCAGAAAATATCAAAGCTTGTTTTCCCTTCAATAAATTCAATTAAGTTTTCAATTATTTTCCGCTCATCCATAGTTTTAAAATCCCCCCCGTCCTAAATTATATAATACTCCTAGCCAGTTGGCCTTTTGATAACCTATTATTGCATGATTGCTAAGTGCTGTTGATATGTTACGCCGACAACGCTATATAAATTAGCTCCGATTCGACCAGTCGGATGATGCAAAATCACTTTTTGCCCGTTTATCAACGGATTTTTACCAGAAATTACTTTATCAAATGTCATGTGTAGTCTTTGTTGTTCAGCAAACAATCTATTTTTAAATGTTGAGAATGACGGATTTCCTCTACTAGCAAACTTAATAGCTTCTGGGTCAAATTTAAGAACCTCAAATGTTGGCTTGCTGCTTACTGAACTAGGCAAAGGTCGTTTCTTAGCCGCCATCGCCTTAGCCATTTTCGCAATTTTCAAACCAATTATTGGTGCCATTATCAAGCCTGTTAATGCTAGGTTTATTGCCCAGTTATCATTTATATAATTGTTGAATGTTTCCCAGAAATTGCCGCCTCTTCGATGACTCTTATACCCACTCCAGGCTGCCATTCCAAAAAAGAATGCTGAGGCGACTCCCACTCCTTTTAAGTATGGAATCCATATTCCCGGTCCGACAATAAAGCTTGCGATTATTACTGCGACAGTCACAATACTGAAGATTCCTATCGCCAGTCCTTTACCCCACCAACTTCGCCAGAAGGCCGGAAAACTTATCCGCCAATAGTGTCGCCACCAGGTTAACTCATCAGGGTCATAAACAAGATTGCCATTCGTTTCTGTTGTATAACCATTATACACTAAATTAACTGGATTTTCAACCGTCAATGAATACAAATTCAAGCCATAAATTACTCCAGAATTTTGTAAAGCCGTTTCTGATGAATCTGCGCTAATGTAACGTCTCATAAAAGGTGAATAATATCTTCCATTATTGAAAATTAAATCAGATTCTTGATCGTAATAAAGAGATTTCCATCTTATAGGATTTAAGTTTCCGATATGGTTCGGATCAGTTGTTAGATTTCCATCTCGATCAAAGACCTGGCAATTACCAAACGCATCATATTGATAAAAGGCCTCTTCTCTGTCATCATTGATGATTGCGACTACATTGCCCGTAACATCCTTGACATACTGATATCGATTGAATTCCGTACTTTGAGCATTAATAATTGTTAAACCTTTGATGCCATCAATATCATAATTGTATCTTAAAGTTCTGCCATCAGGTAATCTTTCTCCTAATATTTTTCCGCCATCATAAAAATAGTTTGTTACTCGGCCAGCCACTTCTTTTCTAAAGCGCGTTCCTTGGTTTGAGTAAGAATAATTAACAATTTGATTCCTAGATGGTCCAGCTGCCGTGTAACGCTCTAAAAGATTTCCTCTTCTCCATATCATATTAGCGGTTGTGGAAAGATAGTGAGTACAGTTGCCGATTCTGTCGTAATTAAAATTACTTACTCTATTATTTTCATGCTCTATCGACATTAATCTTCCTGAGTCGTATTTATAATCTCTTCGCCTTTGATTATCACCCCTACCCTCAGTTTCCGTAGCTAAACTTCCATCACAGTTGTAGCTATATCTTCTTGAAGCCGTTATTAATGGACCACTTTCAGATTCTAGTCGATTAGCCACATCATAATTAAAAATATTATAACTGGTTCTTCTGTTATCTCCCCTTATTCTTTTTAGATCCATAGACAAAAGATTGCCTCTTTGATCATAATCATACTTCAGTTCATAGTTAGTATTGGTAGTAAGAACCGTTGGATTCCTTAATTCAATTTCTGTTTTCTCAAGCAAAAATGAATTTGCTTTATAAGAAATAGTCTCGTTTATCCAAGTAGAAAATATATCAGGAAGATGTGTCCTTTTTTTCGCTAAACGATTTAAGTTATCATAGTCATAAAGAGTTTCTTGTGTTAGTATTTCAGTAGTATTAATCAAATTCCCGTTTGGTAACCAATTAGCATGAGTATCTGTAATTGTCGTTTTTTCAACTAAAGGACTTATTAGTCTATTTTGATGATACCTTGTTTCTGTTTTAGATTCAAAATGCGTTACTCCTCGATATTCAACCTCGTTTGATCCAATTGTTCTGACCGAAAAATGTTCTGCTCCAGTTAGAATGTTTCCCTCCCTAATCTGGTATCCGGTCGGATCATTGGCTTCGTCATAACTATAGACATAAGTTCTATTCTCAAAAGGATCAAACATGCATATTGATATTTAGGATAGCATGATTCAACTTCCTAAATTGCTCTTTATCATAATACAGCTTAAAAAGCAAAATAGCTTAATTTGGCTTCATAATCCACTATGTAAAACAAAAAGAATGCAGCCAACGCTAGACGTCAAATGCATTCTTTTCTTAAGTTCGTTTAATTCTTTTGTTTATGAAATTTCATAATATTTATAGCGATGGCCAGTTATCCCACCATCCAGATGGTAAAGAGATATTTAAAGCCCATGCTGTAATAACAATAAATTCACCATGGTTATCAATCTGATGATTTACATTAGCTGGATTTTCTATCGTTACTACATAACGATTTGGAATAAACCATTGTCTTATTGCTATTGACCCAGCATTATTATTACCGGATATTGTTGAATTAGTAACTGCTGGTATTAAATGTTGATTAGTTACATTAACTGTTCTGATCATAATCGAGACTGTATTTAATGACGTTGGCGTTGGCCCTGTGAAAATCCATGCTGCATTAAATGCATCACCTGCTTGCTGCACACTAAAACGCACTGTTAAAGCTGCTGTTACACTTGGATTATTATAGATTAAGATTAAATCTGTTCCATTAACCCCTAAAACTGTTCGGTTTCTTTCTACAATTCGCCAGTCAGGACTATTTACAAAATAAGATGCCAATCCGACTCTCATTTGGCTACCAAAGCTAGGTACAGGTATCCAAAACGATATTTCAAATTGATTCATCAAAGCAACATTATATGAGTGAGTTACTCCTGACGCTGCTGTATAAGTAACATTTCCAGCTGTATTCGTTCTGCTAATAATTGTCAAAGGTTCACCATCATTATGACGGAAGAATATTTGTCCACTTGCATGCCAAATATCCATATCAATAAATCTTTCTGACCAGGATGCCACTAAATTCACATTATTAGGTATATCCCAAATTCCCGTTAATGGCATATTTGTTGCGCCGTCATACCAACCATTAAATATATGTGTTGGCACTCTGCCTGTTAGATCTTGAAACGTGTAAGGCTGCCCAAAAGTTACTGTGACATTAGCGACGTTTACTCCTGCAAAAGTTGAATCAAAAGTAACAATAAACGTACTAGCTGTCCAATTTGCCACTAAGGTAACATTAGTCGCAATATCCCATGTTCCTGTTAATGGAATTAAATCTGTTCCATTATACCAGCCCGTAAAAGTATATCCCAATCTTGTTGGAGTTGGTAATGTATATGTTTGATCAAATACTACATCTTGTGTATTTGGGACTAAAGCATCTCCGTTGTTAACATCGAAAGTAATTGTATAAGTGTTGGCTGTCCAATTTGCTACTAAGGTAACATTAGACGCTATATTCCATGTTCCTGTTAATGGAATTAAGTCTGTTCCATTATACCAACCATTAAATGTATGACCAGTCTTTGTTGGTGTTGGCAGTGAATAAGCCTGATCAAATGTTACAGTTTGTGTAGCTGGTGTTAAGGTATTTCCACCATTAACATCAAATGTTATCGTGTAAGTATTTGCTGTCCATGCCGCAACCAGTGTCACATCTGAAGCTATTCCCCAGGTTCCATTTAATAAAATATTATTTAAACCATGATACCAACCGTTAAAAGTATAGCCTGTTCTTATTGGTTCTGGTAATGTATATGTTGAACCAAACGTTACATGTAAAGTATCAGAAGGCAATGCCTCTCCACCATTTACATTAAAAGTTATTACATACTCATTGGCATTCCACTCGGCTCTTAGAGTAACATTACTGGCGATATCCCATGTTCCTGTTAAAGGAACCAAGTCTGTTCCATTGTACCAGCCGCTAAATGTATGTCCTAATCTCGTTGGGGTCGGCAATGTGTAATTTTCTCCAAATATTACATCTTGTGTGTTTGGTAATAAAGCATTTCCACCATTAACATTAAATGTTATTGTATATGTATTTGCGGTCCATTCTGCTCTTAAAGTAACATTATCCGCTATATCCCACGTTCCATTTGAAGACACATTTGTCGAACCGTTATACCAGCCTGCAAATGTAAATCCTGTTCTTGTAGGCGTCGGTAAGCTATATGTTTGTCCAAATGTGACAGCCTGTGTATTTGGCGATAAGGTATTTCCACCATTAACATCGAAAGTAATTGTATAAGTGTTGGCTGTCCATGATGCGATTAAAGTTACATTATTTGCGATATCCCATGTTCCTGTTAAAGGAATTAGTTCTGTTCCATTATACCAGCCATTAAAGGTATGTCCTGTTCTTGTTGGTGTTGGTAATGTATATGCCTGAGCAAATGTTACTGTTTGTGTAGCTGGCGTTAAGGTATTTCCGCCATTAACATCAAATGTTATCGTATAAGTGTTGGCTGTCCATGACGCAACTAAAGTTACATCATTGGCGATATCCCACGTTCCCATTAAAGGAATTAATTCTGTTCCATTATACCAGCCCGCAAACGTGAATCCGGTTCTCGCCGGCGTTGGCAATGTATAAGTTTGATCAAATGTAACATTTTGAGTACTTGGATTTAATGTGCTTCCACCGTTAACATCGAAAGTAATTGTATAAGTATTCGCCGTCCATGACGCTACTAATGTTACATCATTTGTGATATTCCAAGTGCCTGTTAATGAAATCAAATCTGTTCCATTGTACCAGCCATTAAAGGTATGTCCTGTTCTCGTTGGTTCAGGCAATGTATAACTTTGACCAAATGTTACGTTTTGAGTATTTGGCACTAAAGCATTTCCGCCATTAACGTTAAATGTAATTGTATAAGTATTCGCTGTCCATGACGCTACTAACGTCACATCACTAGCGATATCCCATGTTCCTGTTAAAGGAATCAAATCTGTTCCATTGTACCAGCCTGCAAATGTATAACCTGTTCTCGTTGGACTCGGTAATGTATATGTTTGGTCAAATGTTACATTTTGCGTGCTTGGCACTAAAGCATCTCCGCCGTTAACGTTAAACGTAATTATATAGGTATTAGCTGTCCATTCCGCTCTTAGAGTAATATTACCAGATATATCCCATGATAGACCTGTTAAAGCTATTAAATCAATTCCATTATACCAACCACTAAATGTATAACCTGTTCTTGTCGGAGTTGGCAGTGTAAACGATTGCCCAAATGTAATATCTTGTGTAGTTGGATTTAAGGCATTTCCGCCATTAACGTTAAATGTAATTATATAGGTATTAACGTTCCATTCTGCGACTAATGTTATATCATTTGCGATATCCCATATTCCTGTTAGTGGAAGGTTTGTTAATCCATCATACCAACCTGCAAATGTGTATCCTGTTCTTGTAGGCGTTGGTAAAGTATATGTTTGTCCAAATGTTACTGTTTGTGTGTTTGTAACTAAGGCGTTTCCCCCATTAACGTTAAAAGTTACAGTATATGTGTTAGCTGTCCAATTTGCCACTAGTGTAACATTACTTGCAATATCCCATGTTCCTGTTAAAGGAATTAATTCTGTTCCATTATACCAGCCATTAAATGTATGTCCTGTTCTTGTTGGCGTTGGCAGTGTGTACGTTTGGTCAAATGTTACATTTTGCGTGTTTGGAACTAAGGCATTTCCGCCATTAACGTTAAATGTAATTGTATAAGTATTCGCTGTCCATGACGCAACTAATGTTATATCATTAGCAATATTCCATGTTCCCGTTAAAGGTATTAAGTCTGTTCCATTGTACCAGCCATTAAATGTATGTCCTGTTCTTGTTGGTGTTGGCAATGTATATGCCTGAGCAAATGTTACATTTTGCGTGTTTGGAACTAAGGCATTTCCGCCATTAACATCAAAAGTAATTGTATAAGTGTTGGCTGTCCATGACGCAACTAATGTTATATCATTAGCAATATCCCACGTTCCTGTTAATGGAATTAGTTCTGTTCCGTTATACCAGCCATTAAATGTATGCCCCGTCTTTGTTGGCGTTGGTAATGTATATGCTTGATCAAATACTACATTTTGTGTAGCTGGTGTTAAGGTATTTCCACCATTAACATCAAATGTTATTGTGTAAGTGTTAGCTGTCCATGACGCAACTAATGTTACATCATTGGCGATATCCCATGTTCCGGTTAAAGGCATTAAATCTGTTCCATTATACCAGCCATTAAATGTATGGCCAGTCTTTGTTGGTATTGGTAAAGTATATGCTTGTCCGAACGTTACATCTTGTGTATTTGGGATTAAAGTATTTCCACCATTAACGTCAAATGTGATTGTATAAGTATTCGCTGTCCATGAGGCGATTAATGTTATATCATTTGCGATATTCCATGCGCCTGTTAATGGAATTAAATCTGTTCCATTATACCAACCATTAAATGTATGACCTGTTCTTGTCGGTTCAGGCAGTGTGTATGCTTGTCCGAATGTTACATCTTGTGTATTTGGATTTAATGCATTTCCACCATTAACATCGAAAGTAATTGTATAAGTGTTGGCTGTCCATGACGCAACTAATGTTACATCATTGGCGATATTCCATGTTCCCGTTAAAAGCATTAAGTCTGTTCCGTTATACCAGCCATTAAATGTATGACCTGTTCTTGTTGGCGTTGGTAATGTATATGCTTGATCAAATACTACATTTTGTGTATTGGAGACTAAGGCATTTCCGCCATTAACATCGAAAGTAATTGTATAGGTGTTCGCTGTCCAATTTGCTCTTAAGGTAATATGTCCAGATATATTCCATGTTGTGCCTGTTAAATTTACTAAATCCGTGCCATTATACCAGCTTGTAAATGTGAACCCTGTTCTTGTCGGTTCAGGCAGTGTGTATGCTTCTCCGAACGTTACATCTAGCGTACTTGGATTTAATATGTTTCCACCATTTACGTCAAACGTTATTGTATAGGTATTAGCAGTCCACTCTGCGACTAAAATTGTATTTGAGGCAAGCTCCCATGTTCCTGTTTGAGAAACTAACTCCGGACCATTAAACCAACCATTAAATGTATGACCTGTTCTTGTTGGCGTTGGCAAAGTATATGTTAATCCAAAACCTACTGTTTGTGTATTTGATGGTAATGCATTACCGCCATTAACATCAAATGTTATTACAAATGTTTCATATGACCACTGCGCCACTAATGTAATATTACCTGAAATATTCCAGAAAGTTCCTGTAGATGCTACATAAGTTTCGTTGTAATTCCAGCCGACAAACTCATAACCTGTTTTTGTTGGAATAGGTAAAACATAGCTCTCTCCAAATGTTACTGTTTGTGTATTTGGATTTAAGGCATATCCGCCATTAACGTCAAATGTTATTGTATAAGTATTAGCTGTCCATGATGCGATTAAAGTTACATTATTTGCGATAACCCACGTACCCGTTAACGAAATTAATTCCGTCCCATTAAACCAACCATTAAATGTATGTCCTGTTCTTGTCGGTTCAGGTAGTGTATAAGCTTGTCCAAATGTTACGTCTTGTGTATTTGGATTTAATGCATTTCCACCATTAACATTAAATGTAATTGTATAAGTGTTAGCTGTCCATTGCGCGACTATTGTAATATCATTTGCGATATCCCATGTTCCAGCTGTAAATGGATTTCCATTATGCAGCCAACCATTAAATGTATGACCTTCTCTTGTCGGTGTTGGCAGTGTAAAGTTCTGTGCAAATGTTACATCTTGAGTTCCAGGAACTAAGACATTTCCACCGTTGACATCAAAAGTAATTGTATAGGTATTCGCCGTCCATGAGGCTATTAGTGTTATATCACTAGCGATATTCCATGTTCCTGTTAAAGCAATTGAGTCCGTTCCATTATACCAACCTGTAAACGTGAATCCAGTTCTTGTCGGTGTTGGTAATGTAAAGTTCTGTGCAAATGTTACTTCTTGCGTATTAGGAACTAAAGCATCTCCACCATTGACATCAAAAGTAATTGTATAAGTATTAGCTGTCCATGACGCAACTAATGTTACATCATCGGCAATATTCCATGTTCCTGTTAAAGGTATTAAGTCTGTTCCATTGTACCAGCCATTAAATGTATGTCCTGTTCTTGTTGGTGTTGGTAATGTATATGCCTGAGCAAATGTTACATCTTGCGTGTTTGGAACTAATGCACCCCCGCCATTAACATCAAATGTTATTGTATAGTCATTAGCTGCCCATGCTGCATAAAGAATTATATCACTTGTAAAATCATTTGCGCCTAATACTGTAATTACTGTTCCTGTGCCATCTTCATTTAAGAACCAACCTAAAAACGTATGCCCAACTCTTGTCGGATTAACTAAAGTTGTATCGGTTCCATATTGATGGCTATTAGGG
>WRBM01000031.1 GCA_009784525.1 Erysipelotrichales bacterium
AAATCACAGTTTTATTTGCTTAATCTAGAACATTTTCTCAAGCTGAAAAAAGTTTAAATTAATCCTTGTTTTTACTAGATTTTAGTGCTATAATAGCCTCATATTTTTAACAAGAATCGAGGTAAAAAAAATGAGTTTTCAAACTATGAAATATAACTTAAAACCATCTAAGGAATATACATTATTACTTAAATTTCTAGCCCATATCTCAAAAACATCTACAACAGTTCTTTGTACGAACTAAAACAACAATTCTTCAATCTGAATACATTATCAAGGAGAACGCAATAACAGGTTATTCAAAACTAAAGAAGGATTAATAGTTAATTCAGATATAAATGCCAGTTTGAATATAATGGCAAAAAGTAAACCCAAAGACGATGAAGTAATTCAAAGTTTGAGGAATAGCGGCCTAACAACGCCCATAAGATTACAGGTAACGCTGTAATTTCTTATAAAGAAGAGGCATCAGCCCGTATCGAAAATTTATTTTCGTTTTGTTCTCAGAAAGTCTCTATTCAGCTTAAGACCAAATAGAGAACTTCTTCAAAATATTAATATTCTTTAGTGTCCAATTTTAGCAATTTCATAAGAAATATCAACCATTTGCTTAATAAGCTCTAATGAAGGTTGTTTCGTCTCATTGGAAACAGAAAACCAGATAATGCCATATGGAAACTTAGAAACTGTTACTAAATCTTTAAAGTATTCACATAATTTCGCACCATAGGCTGGTCCACATTTTAAGGTAACTTTATATTTACCATCACCTAGATCAAATAACAAGCAAAAAGATTTACCGCCTTTTACTTTAAAACTAGTAGGCTTTTTACCGCTCGCTGAGACTTTTTCAATATTCTTCTTATCAGAAATGTA
Source organism: Erysipelotrichales bacterium (assembly GCA_009784525.1). Taxonomy (GTDB): domain Bacteria; phylum Bacillota_I; class Bacilli_A; order Acholeplasmatales; family WRBM01; genus WRBM01. Next base: position 877 of record WRBM01000031.1, read on the forward strand.
ATTATCAATATCAGCGATTGTAAAAGTATTAGTCTTAGCTAATGGTACTTTACAATCTTTATAAGCAGGGTCAACAGCTAATATACTTTTGCTTAACGTTTCTTCTGTCACTTTATTAACGACGTCTTCCAATTTGTTATCGTTAGTTGATTGTGAATTTACAACTACTCTTTCAACCGGACGTCTGTGGCGAATCATTGTATAAATTAAAAGAACGCTAAAAATAACTAGCAAAATTAGTAACCCAAGCAACAAGAAATTCCACCATCGCCATTCATTTTGAACATAATCTATAAAATTATCATGTCCTGAACAGGCAGAAAGGAACAATATTCCCGTTACCGTTAAAATAAGACTTGTTAAATACTTTACACTTCTCTTCATAAACACCTCTGATATATTTTTACTATTTGTAATATATTATTTTACAAATGTTATAAAACTACTTTATTATACTAAACAAAGGGCCTATAATTCAACAAATCTTCACAAATTTCAGCAAAAAAATATTTTTTTCATCGAATTTTCACAAATTTTAAAAAATCTAAACTAAGTTATTCCCCCATACAAGATTAATTTCACTTCATAAATTATAAGCAGGAGGTGAAAAAATGAGTTGCGGAGGCGTTACTAATAATAGCGTAATCATCGAAAACTGTCGTCGGATAGATAAAATGCAAAAAGAAGTCGTAACTGGTCTTGATACAGATTGTATTACTTGCGAGGCTTCATTAGTCTCAAAAGCTTTTAATACTATTCCAGTTAGTTTTTTTAGCAGCAATTTCGAACCACTTAGAGCATTTGTTGAAGGCGATAAGACAACACCATTTTTTCGAATAGAAAATATTCGTGAAAATCATTTTGTTACACTTAGACTTTTAGTCAAAGAGGATGAAAAACTTGAAGCTACAAATCAAACATGTGTTTTGAACTTAAATTGTGTTTGTTGCATGGAGTGTTTTGAACCAATAAATGCACCTAGTTGTTTTTATTAATGAATAATAAAAGAAAATAAAAAATTGGTTATAAACACCAATTTTTTTCACTCTTTTTCTATTTTTAAAATATTAATATCGATTATTTTTTGAACTGCCAAAGATAATGGTCCATCGGAAAGTGACAAGACTTCCAAAGTTTCTTGCGTATATTCCTGGATGATTGCGGGAATAAATTTATCATCATAAAGAATTTCAATGATTATCTTCTTTCCTTGATTACTTATTCTGAGGATTTTTTCCACTTTTTCCAAAATCATTGAGTTGGCACTTTCGTTTTTTTTTATAGGCTTAGAGCCTTTTAAGTCATTTAACACTTGCGGCGTATCAATATACATTACCGGTTCATTTTTATTACTAATAAAGCATCACCAATTAATTATATGTAAATTAATCAAAAATAGAATGTATAATTGGTGTTAGATAGTTGATACTATTTATTGCATACAGCTGAATGTTAATATATGCGCTGCCGGAAATTTCGGCAGTTTTTATTTTCCCGTTTTCCAGTAATCATTAAAATGAACATTTAAACCAGCTTTTCTAGCTTGGCGGTGTTGATGCGGGCGTGGAATCCGATAAATTTTGCCATCTTTAATAAAATTCAAACCTGTTTGCTTAAATATAAAAGTTACTTTCGCTTCAAGACATTGCTTCTGAAGTGCTTTAAACCACTCAAAATCCGCTATTCTAGCACCCTCTCCTGATTCGCCCCCAGCGACTACTGCCCGATAACCATTTTTAAGATAATGGCTTAAATCAACACTTTCCAACAATGGTTCAAGAATAATAGCTTTATAATGAACAGGAAGTTTATTAAAAAAAATTAACCTTTCATCAACTAACTTTTGAGTTTCACAAGTTACCCCAATTGTCACATTTTCATAACCATTTTCCCAGTCATCAGGAATACATTGCCAAAAACGCAAAATCCTTTTGGTTATAAAGAAAAAATGGCAATCACTTCTTTCTTTGATTATGCTCCAAGCTTTTTCTCGGTAACTATCAGCAACCTCCAAAAAGAAATCAGAAGAAAAACAAGTCCAGAATAATGTGCCAGACGGATATTTATATTGACCGTCTTTTTTTCTTTGTAGCGGCAATTCAAAACTTTTTGTAATATAAAAATTATTAGCATCAAGATTTCTTCTTGCATCACTTCTAAAAACATAACAATTCTTACAACCCGGGCTAATTCTTTTGCACCCGTGCCAGAGATTCCACATTACTTCCATTTTTGCATATCGCGAAAGTTTTTATAATAATGACTAACATCTTCTTTTTTAAAAGGAAATTCCTGGTTTTCAATTTTTTTGATTAATTCCTTCTGGCTTTCGCGGATTATAAAAATAATTTTTTCATCATAATTCATTTTTTTACAGTGCGCCTGAAATTCATTTTCATCTAAAAGTGCATAGCTCATATCGGGATTAACTCTAATATCAAGATCATAATCGATATATTTTATCGCTTCTCCATCAAAAACATAAGGAGAGCTTAAATTACAATAATAATAAATTCCGTTTTTTTTAATCATTGCGATAACATTAAACCAAAAATCCTTAAAGAAAAAGCAAATTGCTGGTTCTCTAGTTACCCATTTGCGGCCTGTAACTTCAACAACCTTAGTATGATTATTACCCGCAACTAGCATTGTTGTTGTTTGTTGTAGGATTTTTGTTTTCTGCCAAATTCGGTGAATCGACTTATCATGCTTATAACTATGTATTTGCACTATATCACCAATACTTACTCCCATAAATTAATCTTCCTCCTTGCCAAAGAAAAAAGTTGCCTAATATTAGCGCAACTAATTAATCTTTAAGTCTTATTTCTTTTTTAACCAATCAGGAAGATTTTTATCGTTGACGCTTTTATCTTCTTTTTTATTATATCCAGCAAAAGGATCTTTATCACTAAAAATTTCTGTTGTAACACGGCTAGATTCTTTTTCAAACAAACCCGATGAGACAGTTTTGATTTGCTCTTCTGCTTCAAAGCGGCGTTGCTCAAGGATTCCCGTTGCGACAACTGTAACGATAATCTCATCTTTTAAATCAATATTTATCGTTGTACCATAAATAATATTTATAGTATTTCCTGTTAAATTCCTTATTTCATCAATAGCTTTATCCACTTCGAAAAGTGTAATCTTTGGTCCGCTTGTAATATTAACTATCGCATCAGTAGCTCCACTGATACTAACTTCTAAAAGCGGTGAGTGCACTGCTTTTCTGGCAGCTTGGATAGCTCTATCTTCACCTCTGGCGATTCCGATTCCCATTAAAGCCGTACCTTTGTTTTCCATAACTGTACGAACATCCGCAAAGTCAACATTAATTAAGCCAGGAACAACAATTACCTCCGCAATCCCTTGAACACCTTGCCTTAAAACTTTATCAGCTTCTCTAAAAGCTTCTAACATGCTGGTTTCCGGATCACAAATTGCTAGTAATCGCTCATTAGGAATTAAAATCAAAGTATCGACGTGCGGTTTTAATTCTTCAATGCCCTTAAGAGCTTCTGTCATTCGGTTTGGGCCTTCAAAAACAAATGGCTTGGTAACAATACCAATTGTCAGACAACCCATTTCTCTTGCAGTTTTAGCGATGACAGCTGCTGCTCCGGTTCCGGTTCCGCCACCCATGCCTGCGGTCACAAAAACCATATCTGCATCAGATAATAGTTCTTTAATTTCATCAATTGATTCTAAAGCTGCTTTTTTTCCAACTTCCGGTTTAGCACCTGCGCCTAGTCCTCTTGTCAGTTTTTTACCGATTTGCAGTCTGGTTTCCGCTTTAGATAACTTTAAAACCTGAACATCAGTGTTCACCGCAACAAATTCAACACCCTTAACGTCATTTTCAATCATTCGGTTAACAGCGTTTCCGCCACCACCACCGACACCAATAACTTTTATATTTGGGTATATATTAGTATTCTTACTAAAATTCATTAATACGCCTCCTGAAACTAGTACCTTATATTGTACAACATAAGCCTTACTAAAGTAAAGAGCAAAATGCAAAAATGTAACAATTTTTCACAAAGTATTTTTTTAAAATAAATATAAAAATTATAAAAACCTTATACCTATAACTTAAAAAGGCTCGAATCCGCTAGATTCAAGCCTTTGTTACTCATGTAAAATTTCTGACTATAAAACTATCTCCAACTGAAAAGCGATTAATATTAAATGGCGCACCAACAAATTGTGTATCTAAGAATTTAGGAGCGAAAAGATAATCTCCGGGTAATAGTGTTATCACAGTCTGAGACGTATAAGTATTATTTACTTCTACTATTTGACCGTTACGGATAATGATAAAACCATAGATTGCGGAAGGAGTTTGTAATAATCTTAACTGATTAACTGTAAAATTCAAAACTTGATTAGTTTGGTTAAGATATAAAACCGCACATGAACTCCAGGAAAGTATTGGAATCGGCATCGTCTGACTAGTAATTCTCGTAAAGTTAGTTCCGTTCGCTATATACAAAGTATTGTTATTATGTGAAACAGCTACTCGGCCCCAAAGCACATTGGTATTAGCATAACGGAATTCATTCTCTTCTGGTCCTAAAGCGCCAAAATTAATAACAACCGGAAAGCTAGCCACTTGACCGTTAAAATTTACAGTCATAATCAGCGTTCTTTGTTCCGCGCCCATTACCGCTCCCGAATGAATGCCCGTCGCAATATTGTAAATTGCTGTATTCTGCCCTGCTTGATAAGCCCAGCTGATGTTGGCTCCAAAAGGATTATTAGTCGGCAAAGCTTGAGAACTTGGAATATGATGGCTGAAATCATGTAAGACATAGTCTCTAATTGAATTTACATTAACGTTTCCACCAAAATGTAATTGACTAATTTCGCTAACTACATTTGCCCGATTAACGCTGGCAACAAAATAATTAAAACCCGCACTAGGCGTAAATGTTATATTATTATTTACGACAAACTGATAAAAATGTTGGTTAGCATCAAAGTTGGCATTAAGCGGTACACGATAAATTATATAACCTCTAGCATCAGAAACGGCATTCCAACTAAAATTAGTTTCGCTACCATTATTATTTGCTTGAATGTTAGTAACTGGAATTACTGGCAAATGATTCATCTGCATCATTGGTGCACCTGGAACTTTATTAGTAAAAAATGTTGATTGTACCATATTGAGTCCTTGAAAAGTTACAGGCCTTGTTTCTGGATTAGCATCTCTTAAATCTCTATAAGAAAAAAAAGCATGACCTTGAATAATTGGAAACTGATTAGCGTAACGGAATTGGAATTCCAATTCATTGATATGGCGCTGTCCTTGCCATTCCAAACCAGTGCCTACTTCCATATAGACACCATGAGCGACATAAAGGCTAACGTTACTGCCCTCAACTGCTTTTGTCCACCAACTAACAACATCCGCAAAACTTGCGACTACTCTTTCGAAACCCCAGTAAGTCTGTGGAATGATATAGTCAATCAAGTTATTTTGAATCCAGTATAAGGAATCAGAAAACAAATAGCTGGCAAAATGTTCCTGACCTAAAGTGTTAGAACCTAAGGCAACATTGAAATTTGGATCATTGATTGTTCTTCCACTATTTCCATTGCGCCAGATTCCGGTTGGTGAAATTCCAAACTGGACAGCCCTATTATTCTGAATATTAAAGGTTTCAATATCTTCTTTAACGCCACGTACTAAAATATTAACTTGTTCGCGGCGCCAATTAGACATTTCCATAACAGTCTGCGGATTTCTTCCATTGTTATAGTGTCTGAAAGTTGCGATATCTGGATCTTGTAAAATATTATTTGTCATCCGGCGATAAAAGTAATCATCAAAATGAACTGCGTCGATATTATAGTTTCTAACAACTTCCATAACGACGTTTCTGACAAAATCCCTTACTTGCGTCCGACCCGGATTTAAAAACGCTCCGATATCGCCCATAAGTAAGTTATTAATATCACTTGCGGCATTATTAGGATGTGCTTGGCTAACGACTGTTGATAAAGGGACTGCGGCATTAGTATTAACTCTAAACGGATTAAACCATGCATGAAATTCAATTCCACGAGCATGCGTTTCTTCGATTAACCAACCTAACATATCCCAACCAGGATTATTGCCATTAGCCAGAAAGGTCGACCAATGATTATAATTTGACTGATACAAAGCATCATTCATCGGTCTTACTTGATACATTAGGGCATTTAAACCCCATAACTCCATATTGTCGAGAATCGCTGTAAGTTCTTGTTTGTACTGGGCTTGGCTGACATGTCTTGGAATATCTAAATTCCAAACAGTAGCAACCCAAAGACCACGAAATTGATTGTTAATTTCTGTATATGTCTGAACCATACGGGCATCAACGTTTGTACCTCGATATCGGACATTACCAACACCACTGCTATGCGGGACCGGAACTAATGCAGGTGTTGCCTCTATTGTTGGTCTGACGAGGCTAGTGATAGTGATTAAAAACAGTAATAGCGACAACTTTTTGAAAATATTTGCTTTCATTTTTTTCTCTCCTTATTTTATTTTTTATCTTCCTGTTTGTCGTTTGTTGTAATACAATATTATCATTAAAAAATATAATATGCAAACCTTAACGTCCGACAAAAATTGACAAAAGCATAGCGCTTACATTTAGCTGGGAATTATTACTTCTACAAAAATCAGCTTTTACGTTAAATTATTGCGAATTTTTTCTGAAACATTCTTTTTAAAGCATGTAAATACAAAGCTTTTAGCAAATGCTATTAGTGAATGTGAGGTTATATCAATGTTTCTAAAACTAGAAGATGACTTAAAAAAATATATAGCAACTACTCTACTACTACTTATGCCTGTTCTTTTGTGTTATATTTTTCTAACAAAAATCGAATTAAATGCCCAGACTGAAATTCGGGATTTACGGTATGATTATCCTTATTCCCTTTCATTAAATAAAAATGGTGGAACAGGCGGAAGCGATACTGTAATTATTACTTTAGATGCAAACGGCTTTTATCGCTTTGATAAAACAAGCATCCAAATTCCCTCGCGTCCTGGTTTTATCTTTTCTGGTTATGCTGTTTTAGGGAATAACTTTGATAATGAAACTTATATCCAAAATCTTATTTACGATGCTAAAGGAAACTTAATTAGCTATAATTCTTTTTCTAGGGATTTTATCCCTGCGTTTCAACCTATTGAAAAGCAAACGCTCTATGCACTTTGGGCTAAACCCCTGAAAATTACTTTCGAAAAAAATGGTGGTACAGGTGGTACAGATGAGGCTATCATGATAGTCGATGGTAATAATCATTTATATCGCCCCTGGTTAGATTTGCCTGCTATTTCTGCGCCTAATATTAAAGGCCAACAATTCCTGGGTTATTGTTATAACCAAAAACGAACAAAAGAAAGCATGATTTATTGGGCTAATTCTACTGGCTCTCAATATCACTTTGACGGAACTCTTCTAAATCAAAATCTAATTTATCCAGATAGCCCCTATGGTTCAAAATTTAAATTAACGATTGCGGCTGATGGTATTTTGGAATATAGATGTTATAATTTTGAAGACAATGATTGGGAAGTTATTAATAATGATATAACTTTCTATGCACTTTGGCAAAATAAAGGAACAGTTACTATTAATTTAGATATGTCTGAAGCCGATAATTGGAGCGGTGAAAATCAGTTTACTGTCTCTACGCTTGCTCCGGAACAAAATGTACCACATTTACCTTGGCCCAAAAAATCAGGTTATCTTTTTGCTGGTTTTTATGATGAACCAAATGGTCAAGGTAATGTCTGGGCTAATAGTTACATTTACGAAAGTCAAAAAAGCCTCTATTGGACTGGAATTTGGACAGCTAAAGGTGATTCTGAAATAACATTATACCCCTATTTTGTTAAATCTGATTCAAAGTTTAATTTTTCTATTTACTTAGATGGTCAAGGTGCTGATGATTTTTTTATCTATATAAACGGTACTGAAAATCCACTTTCAGTTATACAACTACCGGAAAAGACAGGTTTTTCATTTATGGGTTATTACGATCAGCCAAATGGTCTTGGAAATCGTTATATCAACGCTGATGGTTCTTCAAATAAAACTTGGGATAAAGAGGATATATTTTTTAATGCAACTACCTCGCCACAACAAAATATAGTTAATTCAACCCTTTATGCCTATTGGCTTCCTGTTTCTGGCAGCGAGTATTTTAAACTTCTTCAATCAATTGAATGTTTAGAAGAAAAAGATTATACTCCTCAAAGTTGGAAAAATTTCAACGAATCTTTAAAAGCTATTAATTTAAAACTTATCAAAGATAGTGCTATTTCAGAATTAAGCGATGCTAGCTTTAAAATTCATTCTAGTTTTAATCTTTTAGAAATAGTAGATTCTGATTATACTTACTATAATGAACTTTTATTTTACAGCCAAAGTCTGATGCAAAATACTAGTACAAATTACTTTAAGTATACCAGCGAAAGTCTAGATAACTTTAGATGGCGCTTCAATGATTATCAACCTCTTCTTCCTAATCAAAAACAATCAAAAGTTGATTCTGAAATTATTATACTTAAATCCTACTTGGCAATGCTTAAAAAACAGCCTGCTCGCTTTCAAGAAGTTTATGAGCAATATAAAAAACGTACTAATATACTTCAAGAAATAATTGAAGAAATCAGAATTAACGATTTATATGAAAATGGCGCTTGGCAACAAGTCTTCAATCACCCAAAATATACTAGTCAAAGTGTCGCTTTATTTCATGCTTATATCCATTATATTGATCCAATCTACTTTTGGCTTGACGCTTCAAATGCTTCTATTCTCCTTCTAGAGACACAAATAAATAAAATTGATAAGGCCGTTCAGATCTTAATCACTGAACAAAGTAATGCGGATTATGATGAATATAACCGATTAGTTAAAAAGGTAATTGCAATTCAAAAAAATGATTATTCAAAAGCATCATATAGTGAATATTCAAAAATGATTGACAATGTTAACCTAAACTTAACGCAATTTAATAGTCCTTATGAAGTAAATAGTGAAATTGTTAAAATTCAAACTGCTTTAAATGTTCTTCAGCCTAATACTTGGCAAATTTGGCTAACTGTAACACCGATAGTTATTCTAGTAACTACGGCTTTAATATTTTGGATCAGAAAAAATAAAAAAAGTCAAAAGATTTCTCAATGAAAATAAAAGAAAGTAAAGAAGGTCAACAATAAAGAAAAAGGTGCTTTTATTAACAAAGCAGCCTCACGTCTTTCAAGGGCTTTACGTGAAATTTGTCTACGTAGTTCTTTTGTACCATAATTACGAGTTACAGCTTCATTTGCATTATACATGCGCTCTTCATTTGTTTTAAGAGGGAGTAATTCAATAATATGTGACCAACTTAATTTTGCCGCCAACTCCGGCAAAATCTTTTTCCCATATGCTGCACGTCCATTTCCAAGTATCATTGTATTAATATCCTGAATTATCATAAACATAATACATTTTTTGGTTTCTTCCCATAAAAAAATATGATACCTCCTTAGTTTTCAATAAATAAGTTTTATTTTATTTATTGTCTACTTTGGAAATATCATATCAATGATGATTCTCGTATTTTTTATTTATTTGAGGTCGTTAAGTTTATGGCTCTTCTTTTACTTAACCTGTTGAACAAATGCCAAAATGAGTTTGATTCCAGATTTCTCTAATCAATTTTCCATCAATTCTTACTTGATTCAATAACTCAATTACCGAAGAATAAGTTTCTTTTTTTTCAGATATGGTTTGATAGTTTTCATTATATTTTTTTATAAAAAAAACAACAACATCCTTAGTCCCATGATCTATTTCATACTCTGTATTATTATAACAAAAATATATTTCATCATTTGCTAATGCCATCATAACATATTCTTCATAAAATATTTTTTGTTTCTTATGATATTTATCATAAACAAGTTCAAGTTTTTCTTGATAAGTCCGTCTATTCTCAGGCTTCTGCAATATTTTCATTTTTTTCTCATTATAGCCATTCTGCATCCATTTACCTCCTAGTTATAAACCACCAAATAAGTCGCAAATAATTCTAATGCCCATCAGTTCGACCGTTTAATCCAGGACCTGACCAACCATGAAAATGTATATGTTTTATATTGTTATGCGGAAAATCCAAGTCAAATATTCGACCATTTAATGTTCTGTATCTATAGCCTCTGTGATAACTTTATTTTTTTCGAGAAGCCTTTGACAATATTCTTTAAATTTGGGATGCGTTATTTTTGGCAAAATACTTTCAAGGCATTCCCTTGTTACTTTATCATCTTTTTCAAGAAACGCAAATATATATTTTAGTACTAGCATTTCATTAGGTGCATTGAGTTTTTTCGACAAAACTAACTTATATTTTTCTTTTGCTAACTCAAGTTCATCCATTAACAAATGTATTATACATTCCCATAAATATCTACCTGCCAATATTTTCTTGACGGTAGTTTTATTTAGATATTCATTCGCTTTTAAATAGTCACCTTTTGAACTATATATATTGACTAAATACAAATAAAGCGCATGCTTATTATATTTTGTATTAAGTAGTTGATTTGTAAATTTATTAATTTTTACTATACATTTTTCATATTCATTATTATTGAATAAATGTATAATATGCTTAATGTTATTTAATGAATATAAAAAATAAGAACAGAAAAATATTATAAAAATTAATAGCATAATTAAAAAAACTATAATTATAAATTGAAAATCAGACGATTCAAGCCAAACAGAAAAAAATTTGTTAATATTTATCAACTATATCCCCTTCATTTCCTCTTCTTTCTCTAATACGTGTCATTAACAAAAACAATGCTGTCACAGCTCCGCCACCAATAGGAGTTGTAGATGATGCAACCGCTGTTCCCGCCAACATTATCCCTTTATATCCAATAAACAATAATCCAAACGCAGCAACCGCAGTAAGATAACTCTCTGGTAAATTTATAGAATTTCTAATAAAGTGAGTATTACCAAATTCATCTTTCCATGAACGTTGATGGAATACCCTTCCTAACATATTACCACCAAATGCATGCGAATTACCTCCGCCAGTATGAACGGCAATACTAGTTTGCGTACCTAAATTTAATCCTCCGCCACGTCCGTTAATATTTACATCCAATCCCATTGAATATTCCCAAAATCTCCATAGCCTTCTTGGCGCACTAAATGTTATATTAATAGGTCTACCACTACTTATTCCTGCGCTTGTTCCTGTTTCAACTTGATAAAACCACACATAGTTATCCATAGTTGTTTCAGTTCTGCTAACATTAACACCTAATATGCCAGCATTCCCAGCTAATTTCACTAATCCAACAATACCTAGCGTTATTGAAATTGCAAAGTTACCAGATGGGTCAAAATTCATGATAGGATTATTATTGCAGTATGCGAACAAATTAAGTCCGCTGATTAAACTAGGATTGATAAAGCGGATATCATCAGCTGAAATAAATCTACAAATCTCAGGGTCATAAAATCTAGAGGTTAATAACAGCAAGCCCGTCTCGCTAGGCTTTAAATAATTTGTTAAGCTCTTTCCTAGACCATAAAACAATACTATTATATCAGATTTTAGCGAAAAATAAAAGAAAAATCCACATTTCTGTGAATTTCTTTATAAAGCCATTTCTATAAATCTGTAAACTATTTTAACTTCTTGCGTCTTCTCGCCATTTTCTTTTATAGGATATTCGACAATAATCTTAGATATCAAGCGGTTAACCATTTCTTGTGTTAACTCTTCAAAGTCCAAAAACTCATTAATAACTTCTTTAAAATTATTAAGGTTTTGTTCAATCTCTTTCGACTTCTCTAATTGCTTTTCAACAAACTGTAATCGTTCAGTCAGGCTTTTCTGTTCCGTCTGACATTTTTGGATTAACCTTGAATAACTGGTATGGTCAATAACTCCACTAACATTATCTTTATATATTCTAAGGGTTGTTTCATCAAGGCTATCAAGTTGCTTTTCGATTTTTGCTTTTTCCAGTTTATACTTAGTAGCTGTATTATCCTCTTTTAAGCTGTTCTTGAGTATTTTAGCTAAACCGTCACTTTTCTTTAAACTTTTAAATAAAGCTTTAATTTTAGCTGTTAAAATCTCTTTTAAAGGGAAATACCAGATATAGTTATGATGTGTACACTCCTGCGGTCTTTTGATATGATGCGAACACAAATAAAGAATTGTGACTGACTTAGGTCTTTGCTTATAGTAGATATGCATTCTTCTGCCACATTCTTTACAGAAAACCAAGCTTTTAAATAAGTCTTCATAAACTGCTTTAGTCGTTCTTTTCCGTGAGCTTCTAACCTCTTGCGCTCTTTCAAAATCACTTCTTGATATAATCGGCTCATGTGTGTTTTTAACGATGATATGCCTTTCCTCAGGAACACGAACACGCTTTTTAGTTTTGTAATTTGGTATCTCATATTTATGATTTTGCATGTCACCGACATAAACCATGTTTTTTGTGATTGATAAAACAGTCGCTTGACACCAATTATATTTCCAGTCCTCACCTCTTAACGCATAATAGCGCTCAAACCTTGTATCACCATTTTTAGCTTTATAGGCTGCGGGTGTTAATACTTTTCTTTCCGTTAAGATTTTACATATAGCTACTGTGCCCTTACCGCTTAAAAGTAAGTCAAAAATTTCTTTAACTGTTTCCGCTGCTTCTTCATCAATGGCTAATTGATTTTTATTTTCCGGATTTGGTTTATAGCCATAAGGCGCTTGTGATGATAAATACATTCCTTGTAGGGATCTCTGTCTTTTGGCGCTTTTGACTTTCTTTGATAAATCTTTTGAATACATATCGTTAAGTATGTTTTTAAAGGGTGCTATATCGTTATTTGAATTATCAGAATCTATGCCGTCATTGACCGCAATATATCTTACACCTTTAGATTGAAAATAAATTTCTGTATAATGTCCTGTTTGTATGTAGTCTCTGCCTAATCTCGATAAATCCTTAGTTATAACCAGATTGATTTTTTTATCCTCAATATCCGTAAGCATTCTTTGAAAAGATGGGCGATTAAAGTTAAGACCTGAAAAGCCATCATCTGTATAAACATCATATATGCTAAAGCCTTGTGCTTTACAATAATTTTCTAAGATTGCCTTTTGTGTTTGGATACTGGAGCTGTCGCCTTGTGTTCCATCATCTGATGAAAGTCTACAGTATATTCCTGCTCTATAAGTTGTGTATTGGTTTAACATGTTTTAACCTACCTTTCTTTAAAATGCTTGTCCGTGTACAAAGTTTAATCTGTCTCGTATATTTCTGGGAATATATCCGCAAAAACGATTTTTTCAAGCTTAATTAAAAGTTCTTGAGCAATTATATAATATTCGTTGTTTGGTTCTGGAAAAATTATATTAAGTGAATCTCTGATATGGTGTATTACAATTATTTCTATCATTAAATTTAATCCTTTCCCCTTGTACACGAACGAAGCTTTAACAAAATCTTGACTTTGAGAGGCACTTGATATAAAATATATTTGGGATACAATTTCATAACAAGTGCCAATTGGGTCTTTTTTTGTTTTGCACAACACAAAGCGCGCTTTGTGTTCTTCGATTATAACACATAGTTAACTTTGTGTCAAGTGCTTTTATTAAAAAGGAGTTATTTTTATGTTTATTAAGGAAAATTTGCTATTTCTAAGAAAAAAATCTAATTTAACACAACTTGAAATTTCTAAGCAATTAGAGATTTCAGAAGTTGGATATCAAGCTTTAGAAAGAAAAGCAAGCGCAAGTATTCCCAGTGTGGCAACATTAACAAAACTTAAGCAAATATATAATGTCTCAATTGATGACCTACTTTTTAAAGACTTATCTAAAGAAATCTAAGCCCTATTTTTAGGGTTTTTATTTTGCCTTAATCCAATCGCTAAATAATTTAGTTATTATGCTTTGTAACTCTTCTTGTTCTTCAAATGATTCTAATACAATAAATTTCGTTTCATTTTTCATTTTCGTATTTTTCCTTTTCAATCAATTTTAAAACTTGCAAACTGCTTACATCATAATCATGTAAAAAGTCTTTTTGTTCTGGTTGTGATTGTTCTCTTACTTGTTTAATAAAAGTAATTACATCATCAGATTTTAATTCTTTCCAACCTCTTTTTTTACGTGCTTTATTTATCACATAAAGATCTTTATTTGTTATTTTGTCAAATGCCTCGATAGTCTCTTTAAAACGTTCTTCAAGATACTCTTTTGCATAACCGATATAATATATTTCTCTGGTCAACCAAATCTTGTTTATATTACCAGATAACCATGTATTTTTAGTTTCCTGTGTGGATTGTCTTTTATTAACGTAATCAGATAGCTTTAATTTTTCCGAATCCTCTAAAAAGCTTTTCCACCAATCAACTGTAGAAATCATATATTTATGTTCTTCATCAAAATTATTTTCTTCTTTAATGTCTAGCATTTCCGCAAGCAATGGCAAAGAAATTTTTTTTAAATCCTTATAATTTGCTTGATATAATAGACCTGCTAGGGCATTTGCTTTTTCTTTCATAAAAGACATTTCGTATCTAGTCCAAAAATGAGAATTAACAAGATTACCTTTCTTTAGTTGTTCTTTAAGCTTATCATATATGCGAAGCATACTAGTTGATTCCCTCGTGCCCAAATATAGGGTAAAGCCTTCTGCTTCGTTTCCCATTATTTTATATGGATTTCTAAAACAAGAAGTATAATCTTTTTTATCAAGCTTTTTGCGAATTTTTTCGATGTCCGAGTGCTTACCTTCAAAGTCGTCAATAGCGATATCAATTTTCGTAAAATTTATATCCCCTTTTTCAAAAGATGTAGTTATCAACTCATATATATCGATTACGCCAATTTCTTCGACCTCCCTGCACGCTTGCCCTTTCAGTTCGAGCCGACAAGTTTTAAAGCCGTGTTTGTTTTCTGGTCCGATGCCGTGAAACTCTACAAATTCGCCTATGCTCCACCTGTATTTAAAATTTCTTGCGGGTCTTTCTTGTTTAAATATTTCATCTGTCGCAAAGCCCAATAGCCCCGCATACTCTTTACAAAGAAAATATGCTTCATGTTCCCAATTAATTTGTTTTATAAATTCCGTTCTGCCGATTGTCTCCCATTCTTCTACTTTTAAAGAAATCGTAAAACTGAGATAATCAAATATAACTGTTTTTTTATTCATTATAAATTACTTCCTTTCTTATTAGCGCATAGCTTAAACCGTTGAAATTGTGTATTAGCATGGGTGATTACTCTACCCCCTGCCATTTTGGACGCCTGCCAAAAGCATCTTTTGGGCAGGCATTCCCTAGCCAATGCATGAAAATTATACTTTTCACAGACCAAGATTTTTGGTTTCTCAAAAAAATTTTTTATTTTATTGATTCATCTATTGTACAAATTAGCGTACATGACGTCATGTTTTGTAAAAAATATTACACAAGTATTATACTTTTATCAAGGACAACTGTTGTCCCTCTCGAAAAAAAATTTATTTTCTTGACATATCTATTATACTTATTAGAGTGCATGACGTCATGCCGTCAAAAAAATATTTTAAATTTTCTTACATTAATATTTTACAAATAAGGTAATCAACAGTTAATTAACTAAAATATTTTAACAATTATATTGTACAAATCAGCGTGCCAAACGGTTGGCATTGCATAAAATTTTTTTTATTTATTACATGTTCTATTATACAAATAAGGTAATCAACAGTTGATTAGCTAAAATTTTTTAATAATTATATTGTACAAATCAGGTCTATCAGACGGTTGATACTGTAAAAAATATTTTAAATTTTGACGACAAAAAAAGAACCGCAAATCAGTTTTTAAACTAATTTTACAGTTCTTTGAGTTTATTTTGTTGTTTATTTTTTCTCTGTTTCAGGCGAAAGTTCTTCGCTTGTTTCTGAAAGAATTTTATTTTTTTCGAGAAGCCCTTGACAATATTCTAAAATTTTAGGATGTGTTATTTTTGACATAACACTTTTAAGAGTTTCTAATGTCATTTTATTAATATCATCATGTACTGCAAATATACAGTTAAGGATATATGCATTAATTTCTATTTTTGGATTCGTTGATAAAAACATTTTATATTTTTCTTTAGCAATATCAAATACATCGTCTGAAAGAAAAATAGCACATTCCCAAAAATATCTTATTTCTAATAATTTTGAAAGATTAATTTTTTCTAAGTATCTCAAAGCTTCAGCAGTATTACCTTCTGCAAAATTAATCGCGCCAAGATAGGAATACATCCCTTGATTATATTTTTTAGAGGTTAAAAAAAAGTTTACTCTTTTAATTGCCCTTTTACATTTTTTAAACCGATTTTGCTTAAACAGTTTCTCGATTCTAATTAGTTCTACAAAAAAATATATGCTACCAACTATAAGCAAAAAAATGAATACACCAATAACTATCAATAAAGCAAAATTTCCTTCAAAAAAATTAGTAGCTATCAATATGATCTCCCCTATTTAATAATTCTCTCAAAAATGCAATTATTGCGACAATAGCTCCTGTTCCGCCCGTTGCAAATCCAAAATGTTGACCAATAACATTTAGTGCTTTTCCAACAGACCTATAACCAGAAATAAGTATAGGTATTACAACTTTCAGTGCTTTTAATGCAAGAATAGATTCAGGTAAATTTATCGAGTGCCTTACAAAATGAGAATTACCAAATTCATCTTTCCACGAACGTTGATAGAATGCCCGCCCTAACCAATTGCCTCCAACTGCATGAGAATTTCCATTACCAGTGTGGACTACAAGGCTACCTTGTGACCCGAAATTTACTCCTCCGCCACGACCATTTATATTTACATCCAATCCTATTGAATATTCCCAAAATCTCCATAATCTTCTTGGTGCACTAAAATTTATGTTAATAGGTCTACCGCTACTTATTCCTGTGCTTGTTCCTGTTTCCATTTGATAAACACCAAGATAGCTTTGCATAGTTGTTTCAGTTCTACTAACATTAACGCCTAATATACCAGTGTGCTGAGCTAATTTCACTAATCCAACAATACCTAGCGTTATTGAAATTGCAAAGTTTCCTGATGGGTCAAAATTCATGATAGGATTATTTAAGCAGTAGGCAAACAAGTTAAGTCCGCTTATTAAACTAGGATTGATAAAACGGATGTCATCCGCAGATATGAAGCGCATTAGCTCGGAGTCATAGAAACGGCTAACAAGATAATACAATCCCGTCTCTCGATCGAAGTAATAACCTTTAAATCTCATTGGATTGACATTTCCAATTGAATTCTGATTAGTATCTATCGTCCCGTTCGCATTCAAAGTAACATGCTTGCCCCACGCGTCTTCATAACGATAACTACAGACTAATTGTCCTTGGCTATTAAGCAGTCCAATAATATTAAGCGTATTATCCCTTAAATAATAAAACTGCCTGCTTGTAACTCCAACCGTATCAGTCAAGCCAAACAGTAAACCATTTTCATCATAATGGAAATCTAGGCGATAATTGTCGCCACTTTCAGTTATTAGTCTATCTCCATCATAATAATATTTTACTTCATATGATGTACTGTTGTCAACATATTTCTTACCAATTCGTAAATTTTGACTATCATATGTGAATTCCAGGCTTTCATTTTTGTGCGAATCATGCATTCTGACTAGTCTTCTAGCTTGGTACTGGTAGCTAATATTACTAGTGGTATTTCCTATCCTGTCTCTCACTAACCTGCTTTTAGGGATGCCCATGTAAGAATTGTCATATTCAATTACAATCGTATTACCACTAAAATCCGTCACATTAGTCAATAAATCTCTGGATCTCGCATCATTATAGCCAAAAGATTTTTCTATAGAATTAGTATTAGACATTGTCATGACTGCCCTTTGGATATTTCCATTAGAATGATAATGATAGTTAACCGTCGACTGACTGTTTCTTTCACTTGTCAGATAATTGCGATAATCATAATTATAAGTCCGGTCTTCATCTCCTTCAATCCTATTTATATTCCCAAGGTTATCATATTGATACCTAAAGGTCATACTTCCATTATTATAAGTTAGCATTTCGTTTCCAAGAAAACCTGAAAGTCTATTTTGTCCGCCTTCTTGTCTAGTATCGTGCGCACAAGTTTTTGTTAAAATTGCCCGACCACCTTCAGTAACTGTTTCTTTAGCTGCTAAGCCAGTCGAATCAATTTCTGTTTGTTTTGTCGTCTCAATCATTACTGATCGGGTAAATATGTGTAATGGCGCTGTGACACTTGCTTTAGTCATTAGGAATGTGCTAATTCTACCAACTAACTGATTAACTCTTGGTGATGTACTAGTAGCTCCTAAGGCAATCGATAAATCAGTAAAGTCCAAAAAGGCATGGTTCGCAAACGATTGTTGCTGGTTATCCAGACTAAGATCAAAAGTATAAATATTCTGCGTTCTTCTAGTCCAGGAACAAAGCACAGTATACCAGCGATTATCAAGAATTGTCAGCGTACTTTCTAAATCAGTCCCATCAATATTTAAGGTTAGTCTGCGGTTAGCATTTCTAACAACCTGAAATGAACTTCTTCCTGCTACCGCTGAAGTGCCTGTCGCATGGATTATCGTTTGTCTCGGTGTATCTTCAACTACACAGAATCTTAAACTGATAGTTCCCTGATTAGTATTGGCTGGAAACTGATATTCCAGATGATTTCCCATTGCCTGGTAAACTGATCTTCCGATATCAAAATCAAAAATGAAACTTCTGGATTCTGCAGATACCCGCAATGGTTGTTCACCCTCAATGCCGTTTAACGTATTATTCAAAGGCATAAAATGATAATTGGACAAATGATTTGGCTGCGCTAAAAAATGACTTACGGTATTTAAAGCACTAACATTATCTGGAAGTGTTCTTTCAGTGAACAAACCCTTAGTAAAATGGTAAAATAATCTAAGCGATTCGGCATCAAAGGCACCTCTGACGCTAGTAATAATATGAGCAATATCTGTGCTTAAACTAGTGGTTGCCGGCGCATTATGTACAAAGCGCAATACAGCCTCAAGATTTAAAGGGGTAATTGCTCTGTGTCCTTCCTGATTGTTTAAAAATAATCTCGCCTCATTTTGCGTCCAGGAAACTGCTAAATAATTCCATTGACCTGCCATAATCCCTGTTAGACTAATAATCGTCTCCGTGTTATTATTTCTGGTTATCTGAAGCTGCAGTTGCGAGCCTTGAGCTAAAACCTCTACACGGTTAAACCTTGCATCATTTCCTGTTTGGAATAACGAATGCCTACCAGTAGGTAAACTTTCAACTCTAAACCAAAAACTAATGCTTTGATTATTTATTATAAAAGGAGCAGTAAGATTATAGTTGTTACCCCAAGGACTAGAAACATTAAAGAAGTTAATCACCTTATCGCGGCCGATTCCGATATTAGTGCTTCTATCTGGATTCAGATTTCGAATATTGTCAGCATCATCCCGGAAACGCAAAATTCTGTTAAAACGGAAATCCGCAAACGCCATGCCTCTTAATTGTTGTAGGTGTTCCAAAATCTGATTATCTGCTTTCTGACCTGCAAAATTATCTAGGATAAATAATCTTTTCTGATTATCAATTTCATAAGCTCTGGCTGAAAAATTTCCATTATCAAAAACCGTTTCTATTTTGTTGCCTTCGTTATCTGTTAAACTTACTTGATTACCGTTAAAATCAAAATTATGACTATAAGTCCGATGTTCGTCTGTTACTTTCATATTAAGATTCTGGTCATCATATTGATAGAAAGCCACAACATTCTCTACCTTGTTTTGATCTTCATAGATAACATTCGCAATTCTACCATCTTGATTATATCTGAATAAAAACTTATCTTTTGTACCATAAGCTTTCTCTTTAACTTCACCGTCTTTATTATAGGCGAAAGCTGTAAAAGAATTTCTAAGATTATTTGCCGGATTAACCGCCTCTACACCTTTAAACTCTAAAGAATTACCGTAAAGATAATTGTAGCTTTTAGCATCTTGAGCTCTGACACTTCCAATATTATCATCGCTATTATATTCAAAAAAGTGACTATTTGACTCTGCTCCTCTTCTTTGAGTCATCTCAATAGTCCGGAAGTTAGAGTCTAAACCGAAATTTGTAGCTGAGCCATCAGGATGCCTGATTTCCGATAAATCTTCCTGGCTATTGCTATAACTATATTCAGTTATTGCTCCGGAAAAAGACGTTTCGCTTGCCAATCTTCGGCCATTACTAGTAAAAGAAGCTCCACTGTTCAGAAAACTTCCTCCTGCTAGGGCTGTTTGACTTCTTGTCAGGTTATTGAAGTTATCATATTCATTTGTTACCATATCGCCATGAATACTTGTCGCGTTTGTTACTTGATTGAATTCGTTGCGACGGATATTATAAAATGTTCCACTTCTATTTGTCATTTCTTTTCTTGTCTGATAATTAGGTCTATTTTCCTTATCAAAATTCTGAAAAGGCATAGCTTCCTGCGTGACAATAATCATATAATGGAATCCATAATTGTCCATATTTCTCACAAATAGTTCAAAATTACCATAGACTTGTTCTGGAATAATCTGGATAGTTTTGAAGGTCCATTCTGCTTCTGTGAAAGTTATTGTTTTAGTAATTAGAACACCTTCAATTGTTTTAGCTGTTAGTCTAACCTCTCCACTATGATTTCTTGACACAACTTGCGGGTTTCTTCTTCCCCATACAGAAAGTGTCAAGGGCTTAAATGCAGTTCTAGGGAGAATGTAGTTAAGTGTTGACTCTTGCCATACTTGCGTTACATTTCCTCTGCCAAACGGTCCATTTACTAAAACTGCTCTGGCATGTCCAGAAAATGAAGGATCATTATGTAAGTTATAATCTGGATTATTAAACTGATTAGTTAATACTGGTGCTGACTGCATTAAAAGTTCTTCGTTACTATTAAAAACAAAACCGCTAGCTGTTCCTAGATTATCTGATTCAAATTCTAATGAACCGTCATTTCTGAAGCCACAAAGCATTTTTTGTTTTCTATCGTTTACTACAGTCACAGTATTACCTTGATAGGAAATATCTAGATTACTTTGATATTTATAATCTTCGTCAATCGCTTTTGTAATCCCTCTAACCATTAATCCAGAAAAATTATATTTCAAATGTTCTTTAGTATTGTGGTCAACAATCTCTAAATTACGGAAATTTTTTAAAGACCCTAAGTTAGGCGCTATTGATTCAGCGTCATAATTAAGCGAAGTTGTCTGAATATATTTGCCTCGATTATAATACTTGATTTGCGTTAATCTTCTGCTCAGATAAGTTAAATGAATCTGAAAATTCCTTGTGACATCAAGATTGCCATT
>WRBM01000032.1 GCA_009784525.1 Erysipelotrichales bacterium
ATAGGTCAAAAATATCAATTCTTAACTTTATATGGCTCTCAAGTCATTGTTGGACCAGCTCCAGTAGAAGAAAGACCTAAAAGAATCACAAGCCTATAAAAATTTGTATACATTAAACGCTGTCCAGTCAAAAACTGTTTCAGCGTTTTTTTATTGCGATTCTGAAGAAATATTATATAATATTAATGTAGTAGGATTTTTCAATTCTTACACAATCGGTAATCCGATTGACTTTCCAAAGGATAGCCATAACATCTTCAACAGCATCCCCTTATCATTCGATCCAGAAAGAGTCGAAAGATAACTGGCGTAGATTATGGATTGAATTAGGAATATTAGCAGGGCTTTACGTTATTTCAGCTATTTCACTAGAACATTAACACCGTTTCTGGCGAAAAAGAAAGTAGTTAAAAAGGCGTCAATCGCCACTAGACTAGCTCGAGGAGCCGCAAAAGCCTTCGTGGTTAGAGGCATGGGAGATGTAACAGAGCTTATTATTACTGGCGAAAATCCATATGCAACACTTAAGGATGCGCTTTGGGGCTATGGTATATCAATGGGAGCAGGGGCTTTCAGTAATATCTTTAAAGGTAAGACAAAACATGTTATAGGTATTTTTACTCAACCAATTGTCAATGAATCAGTATCATGGTTACGAGGTGATGGATTCCATGTGCAAGACGCTGTATTTAATATAATTATGAGGGCTTTCATATCGAATTTTGAAAACCCAGTAGGTCAAGGATCTTTAAGAGGAGTGGTGCGCAGTGCCAGAAAAAGGAATTATATGATGACGCAATAAAAAGACTTAAAAAAAGATTTTATTTTAATTTTATAGGCGCCTTATTTCTACATCAGGTTTATTAGTCGTTTTAATAATAGGTTTGAGAATAAGATGGGACATGGATTCGCCTAGTACCAGAAATGCAATTATTTTTATTGCTATCGCCTTACTCTTTCTTTCTTTCTTTGTTTCTTATAGGTATTCTTGTATCAGGAACAGAAAAGCTTAAAAACAATAATATAAAAATGATTACAGGCAGAGTAATGGGAGTAGGAAAGTCAGGAAATGCAGAAGCTTCAGTGAGCTATTATCCTATTGTAGAAACTGATACTGGTAAGAAAGTTAAACTTGACGGAATTACTCATGAGACTGATGATTTTGAAATAGGTTCAAAATATCATTTCTTAAGTTTGTATAGTGTACAAGTGATTGTAAGTGAAGTGGCTGAAAAAGAATATCAACCACCAACTAGAAGATCTAGTTTTGATTAAATAATTGTGTAAATTAGAAACGCTGTTCAGTGTAAAAACTGTTTCAGCGTTTTTTGCTTTTGAATAGCCCAGCTCAGCTGGTGATGATTTTCAAAAAAGTGTAAACTAGCTAAAATTTTTACAATAAAATTCATCCATTTTCCCAAAATGATGCTTAAATTATTTAAAAAAGGAAAATATATAATAGAAGACCAATTTTTTTGAGAAAAATTTGTAAAAAAAGCTTGAAAAATGATTTCCTATTCTTGAAATCAAACATTGGTTATAGTATAATAGTTATGTTAAAATAAAATGTTTAAATAAATAGCTTACGGAGGCTTTCATGGAAATAAAAATCAGTCATTTAACAAAAATTTTTCCAAACAAAAAAACAGGAGAAGAAGTTAGGGCAGTGGATGATTTAAACATCACAATTCCATCTGGAAAGCTCATCGGCCTTTTAGGTCCTTCTGGTTGTGGTAAATCAACGACTCTTTACATGATATCGGGTCTTTTATCGCCAACTGAAGGCCAGATTTTTTTTGGTGAGGATGATGTAACTAAATTAGCGCCAGAAAAAAGAGGGATTGGACTAGTTTTTCAAAATTATGCATTATATCCGCATATGACTGTCTTTCAAAACATTAGGTTTCCGCTTGAAAACTTAAAAAGAGCAAAAGAAGTTGAGACGGAAACAGGAGAAAAAATTACTAATTACTCTAAAATGTCAAAAGCAGAGATGGAAGAGGAAGTAATAAAGGTTGCGAAATTAGTTCAAATCGAAGAACTATTAGATCGTAAACCTAGCCAATTATCTGGGGGCCAACAACAACGTGTCGCAATCGCCAGAGCTTTAGTAAAAAAACCAAGAGTTTTATTACTTGATGAACCATTATCAAATCTTGATGCAAGATTAAGATTACAAACAAGAGAAGAAATTAAAAGAATTCAACGCGAAACAGGAATTACTACTATCTTCGTTACCCATGACCAAGAAGAAGCAATGTCAATCAGCGATGAAATCGTAGTAATGAACTTTGGTGTTTCGCAACAAATGGATGATCCACAAAAAGTTTATGAAGATCCTACAAATATGTTTGTTGCTCGCTTCTTAGGAACACCACCGATCAATCTTTTTGATGGTGAAATCAAGAACGAAAAAGTCTATATCGGTAATGAAGCTTTATTTACTAAAAAACTTCCTGATCAAAAAATTAAGATTGGCGTGCGTCCTGAGGGTTTTATTCTGAACAATCTTGGTGTTTTCAGTGCTGATATTGATTTTGTGGAAAGAATCGGTCGCGACGTTTCGATTATCGCTAAACATGAGAATTGTTTAAATGAAAGTTTTAGAGTAATCGTTGATGCGGATAGTGCTATTCCAGCTAAAAAAGTTAAATTAAATCTTAAGCCGAATAAAACTTTCTTGTTTGATTATGATACTGGAGAACGAATCAAATGATGGCCGACGGGAAAAACAAAAAAATTGCATGGCTATATTTAGCTCCAGCATTATTTTTATTACTGGTATTCACTTTTTATCCGATTGTTAATACTTTTATCATTTCTGTTCTGGTCGACTACGATCTTATGGCCGGTGGTTTTGATCGAATCTCATTTATTGCTTATTGGCGACTATTAAATTTTCCAGCTTTTCGACAATCTATGTATGTCACAGCAGTAATAGTATTCATTACCGTTCCGCTCTCAATTATCATAGCATTATTAATTGCGGTAACCTTGAATTCAATTAAACCTTTCCAGAAAATTTTTCAAACAATTTTCTTTTTGCCTTATGTAACTAATTCAATCGCAATTGGTATGGTCTTTGCGGTCATGTTTCAAACACAAGGAGGCCTTATTAATCGTCTATTTGGGATTAATGTAAATTGGATTGCGGGAGGCGCTAGTTTTGGAACAGGACTTTTTGTTTTATCTGTCTTTATAATCTGGAATTCATTACCTTTTATGATTTTAATATTTCTTTCGGGATTACAAAACATTGATAAGCAATATTATCAGGCGGCCAAAATTGATGGCGCATCCAAAAAAAAGATTTTTCGAAGAATCACGGTACCATTACTCTCGCCAATGATCGCTTTTATTTTAATAACTTCGGTCATGGGTGCATTTAGGGAATTTACAGCGGTAATAGGTGTTTTTGGTGTTAATCTTGGTCCAGTAGGTTTAGATCGTGAATTTATGACGATAGTTGGTTTTATTTATGAATTTATGGTTGAAAGACCCGATTATGCAGCCGCTGCTGCGGTAATATTATTTGTGATTATCTTACTTTTTACGGCCATTAACTTTTGGGTTAGTAAAAAAAGAGTCCATTACTAGGAGGCTGCATGGAAAAACTAGATGTTGAAAAACTCGAAAGAATTGAGTTAGCAAATAAAATATTTATTAATATTATTAAATATGCTTTTTTAATTTTGATGGCAATTATCGTCATTGTGCCATTTTACTGGATGTTTGCGACCGCACTTAAAGACGATGTAGAAATCTTATTAAATCCACCAACTTTATTTCCGCGAAATCCCGTTTTTGCCAATTTCTATAATTCCTTAATGCATACTGATGAACGATATGATTTTATCAGATTTATGCAAAACACGATTATAGTTGGTGTTCTTTCCACTATTGGTACGATAATAATAACCATTTTTGCGGCTTTTGCTTTTGCGAGGATGGAGTTTAAAGGTCGAAATACGATCTTTGCAATTTTGCTTACAACCATGATGATTCCTGGTGAAATGATGATTATTACTAATTTCATGACAGTTGCTCGTTTAGGATGGATAAATTCCGAAATAGGAGTTTTCGCTGCTATGATTGTCCCATTTTTAGTTAGTGTTTTCTTTATCTTTTTGCTTAGGCAATCGTTTAAACAAATTCCTAACGAGTTATATTTAGCGGCAAAAATTGATGGTAAGAGTGATCTTCGCTATCTTTGGCGAGTAATGATTCCTTTGGCTAAACCAACAATTATTACTATGATTATCTTAAGAGTAATGGGAGCCTGGAATTCTTACTTATGGCCTAATCTGGTGACAATTAGACATGATCATTTGCGTTTAATAACTGTCGGTCTAAGACATGCCTTCGTTGTTGATGGCATGGTTAGAATCAATATGCAGATGGCCGCAACAGCTGTCGTTACTGTTCCATTATTACTTGTATTTATCTTTTGTCGTAAATACATTATGCGCGGTGTTTCGCGAAGTGGTATCAAAGGATAATTCCCGACAGTTGTCGGTATTATAAATTATGTAAATTAAAAGGAGAAAAAAATGAAATTTAAACGATTTTTTGGTTTAGTATTAGTTTTATTTGCGGTTGGTATTTCATCAGCCTGCTCGCAAGGTAGAGGCGACTTTATTGTTCCTGATTACTTTGATACTTCTACACCGGTAGAAATTGAATTCTGGCACACAATGGGAGCGGCCAGTGAAGAAATTTTAGAACGGATGATTGAAGATTTTAATGAAATATTTCCTAATATTACAGTAAATCATGCATCTCAAGGTAACTATGACAGTTTATTTGACATGATTGCCAGAGCAATCCCTGCTAGAGCTGAGCCAACAATGGCTTATGTTTATCCGGATCATGTCGCGACGTATTTAGGTCGTAACCCAGAAAGAAGTGCAGTTGTACCATTAAATGATCTGATTTATCATTCGAATCCGCAAATCGGTTTATCAGCAGCTGACAGAGCAGATTTTATCAGTGTATTCTGGGATGAAGGGGCAGGTTATGGCGTGCAAAGAGATGGCGAAGATGTAATTTTTTCGATGCCTTTCAGCAAATCAACGGAAGTTATGTTTTATAATCGTACTTTCTTTAATCAACATGGTTTGACTGTGCCAAGAACTTGGTATGAAGCACGCGAGGTTGCCCGTCAAATCAGACATATTATTGACACTGATCCAACTGTACCATCAAATAGCCTACCATTTGCTTATGACTCATCAAGCAATTTATTCATTACGGCGGCAGCTCAACAGGGAAATGCTTTTACAAGCGCTACTCCTGAACACTTTTTATTTGATAATCCAGGCAACAGAGCAATGGTTGAATTTTTTGCGGATATGTATAGAGAAGGAATTTTTGTGACTAGAGAAATGCCAGAGTTACAAGGAACATTTTCTAGTAGCCTGTTTACAGTTGGCCAAGCATTTATGACTATCGGATCAACGGGAGGAACTAGGCACAATATTCCAGCAAGAGTAGGAGATGGCTTTCTATTTGATGCTGGGGTTGCGCCATTGCCACAGTTTGATTTAGAAAATAGAGCAGCGATTCAACAAGGTCCAAGTATCGCCTTCTTTAAAAGAGATAATTCGCAAGAAGTACTTGCGGCATGGTTATTCTATAAGTTTATTACAAATCCAAGAAACAGCGCAATTTTTGCGATGTCATCAGGTTATGAGCCGGTACGTTATTCAAGTTATGATCTGGATATTTATCAAGCTTTCTTAGAAGATGATACACTTTTTACACGTGTAGCAAGAATTACACAAGTGCAAAAAGATGATTTCTTTTTCTCACCAGCTTTCAGAGGTTCTGCTCAGGCTCGTCAGCAAGTCGGATTTATCATGAATCAACGTATGCTTAATACGAGAACGCCAGATCAAGCCTTTTCGGAAGCATTAAGAAATCTGAGGTTCTAAATGAAAAAGTTAGCAGCTTTATTATTAGTTTTATTTGTAGCAGCCTGTGGGAATGCTACAACTACTACTACAAATACAACAACAGAGCCGCCAGGTTTTATTGATTTTGTTGAACAGACGCGATTAACTCGTGATTATCAGAATCGTTTTTTTACAGAACATGGCATCGGTCAAGTTACACTTGCTAATTGTATCGATGGTGACACTGCCCATTTTCGGGAACCAGGTAATAATAATCTTATCCGAATCCGCTTTTTAGGAATTGATGCTCCGGAATCAACGGGAGTTGTTGAGCCTTGGGGCAGAGGCGCATCAAGCTTTGCTTGTCAAAGATTAACAGATGCACAAACTATTGTTTTATCTAGTAATGGCACACGGCCTTCAGTGGACTCAACTGGTAGCCGCTTTCTTGGTTGGGTATGGACTGATGGACGTTTACTAAATCTGGAATTAGTTCAGGAATCTTGGGCTTTTGTTACTGGCGCAAGTGGAACGCGTTATGTTACAGCGCTTCAGGGTGCTCAGGAACAAGCACAAAGAGGCGGAGAGAGAATCTGGTCTGACGATGAAGATCCAGATTATTTCGGTGGAGATCCAATTGAAACAGATTTAAGAGAATTAAGACACACGCTAATGCAAAATCCAGAGGAACTTCTTCATAAACGGGTTGCGGTTACGGGTATTGTTTCCAAGCGCTTTTCTACAAACTTTTTCTTACAGTATGATTTTGACGGACGCACTTATGGCATGTATGTTTTTACAGGTTTTCGAGATTTTCCAATTCGAACAGGGGATGAAATCTTTTTAACAGGAGTTGTCTCTTTGTTTGGTGGTGCCTTTCAGTTAACGGGAATAACTTTTAATCAGTGGTTGCCTCGTGATAATGACTTAAGGATTATATCACGCAATAATGTTGTTGAACCTAATTTAGTTTCAGCAGGAGCTGTAAGAATTCCGATTAATCCAGAACTTGAGGGCACTTTAGTTAGTCTTCAAAATATTACGATAACTGGTGGAACGACTAATATGGGTAATAATTCTATGACCCTTAATGGACGTGATGCAAGCGGAAATACGATTAACATTCGTTTAGATGCCAATGTCTTTATTTTTGATGAAGAGGGAATCCGCATACCACATCATAGTTGGTTTGTAGGCAGAACCTTTGATTTTACGGGAATTGTAAATCGTTTCAGTAATAACTTTCAAATTTTATTGCTGGAAACAGCAGATTTTAGTGAGGTTTTATAATGAAAAAAATAATTGCTATTTTTTCAGTTTGTTTATTATTAATCATTGGACTTTTGGCATGTAGCCAAAATGATGATGATATGACAGCGCTAGAAAATGCTGAAGCTTTATTAATCATTAACGATTTTAATGGCTTGACAGCGGTTGAAGGTGATTTTCTATTACCTGCTCTTTTAGATAATGGAACAATTGCGGTTAATTGGCATTCTAGTAATGAAACTTATCTTGTTATAGAAGCATGGGGAGAAGAGTTGAGAAATGCTGCTGTCAGGCAACCGGCAATAGGTTCGGAAGCAGTGCAATTAACTTTAACTGCTACTCTATCTAGAGGTTCAGCGACTTTAGAAACAACCTTTAATGTTCGGATTCTTCCGGAATTACCGCCACTTTCAATTGCCACGATTAAATCACCTGATGTGCGAATTGATACCGTTGTTAATATTCGAGGTGCTATTGTTATTGGATTATTGACTGATGGCTTTTATCTTGCGGATGAAACAGATTACATATTTGTTTTTACAAGTGCAGCACCACAAGTTAGAGTTGGAGATGCTATCAATTTGCGTGGGAATAAAGTCTTACACGATTTTATGCCACAAATTGCCAATAACGCTCTAATAACTGTAATTTCTAGTGAAAATTCTAGCCCGTTAACAGGCTTTGCACCCACTACGCCTGGTCAAATCCAAGGTTTTGAAAGATTAGCGTGGCAAAGTTATCGCCACTTTGAAGTTACTGGTCGTGTTAGAGTGGAAGGTGCTAATATCTTCTTAGAAGATGCATATAACGCAAATAATTTTATTGCGATGCATGCGCGTTCTTTAGCTTATCGCTCAGACTTAACGATATTTGATGGTTTTGTCGTAACTATTAAAGTAGTTGTTCATAACTGGTTCCAAGGAGTTTGGCAAGTATCTGCTGTCGAAGGGCCGGATGCTGATTTAACAGACGCTGAAAGAATTGCTTTTCTTAGCGACTGGTTAGCACTAGCGGTTCCGCCACAATATATTTTCCGTGATGGTCCAATTAATTTACCAGCTAACGGTGGAAACCTAGGTGGTGAGATTAGCTGGACGAGTGATAACCAAAGCATTATTAACACAACAACTAATACAGTAATACTTCCTGACAGCCCAACTGAGGTTAGATTAACCGCAATCATCAGAGTTGGTAATTTAACTGAAATTTATGTGGTAATTCTTTATGTTGGTGAAATGCCTCTTTCTACTCCTGAACAAATCCAAGCTTTAGGTGCAGGTAATACTTCATTAGTCAGAGTTCGAGGAACAGTAATTTTCCGTAATGAATTTTCGACGCCAGACGTTTTCTTGCAGACAGAAGATGGGCGCGGACATTTTATCTGGCGTTTAGAAACACATTTAAATTATTTTGCTTTAGGTAACGAAGTAGAAGTATTTATTAATGCGCGTGGACCATTGAATGGCGGTCTGAAGCAACTTGATGGTGCCAGAATCCTGAACGTAACATTAATCAGTTCGGGGCAACCTTTACCAGAATTTGTAGATATTACAAATCAATTGAGAACTTATAGCGATGCGGAGTTAGCTGCTTTCCAAATGTCTATGGTTGAAGCAAGAGGATTAAGGGTTACTAGCATACCTAGGCCAATCCCGACAAATGCTTTTAGTATCAATGTTCAAATCGGTACTAGAGACTTGACATTGCGCGTTGATAATGTTGCGGAAAGAGCGGCACTTAATGCTTTCTTAGCAATGCTTTCTGTTGGTGATATCATAAATGTTAAAGCACCAGCAGGCTGGTTCAATGGATTACAATTAATGCTTACTAGCCCAGACTTAATCGAAATAACAGAACTTTCTGAAGAAGATAGGCTAGAAGCAGCACTTGCGGCCTTTACGATACCTAATATATCAAGCGACAGTGTCGTTTTACCGACTACAGGTGCTCATGGCTCAACAATTGAATTCTTATCTGCTAGCCCAGCTGGAATTATTGATTTAACTACTGGCGAAGTAATCAGAGGTGCTTCAGCGGTAACTGTTACACTTAGCTTTATTATGCGTGTTGGTTCTGCTTATCGAACCGCAACGATTGATGTTGTTGTTGGACCTGAAGATCGACCGCTCAATGTGATGATTAGTCAGATTTATGCAGGTGGCGGAAATGTCAATGCACCATATAATCAAAAATTTGTCGAATTATTTAATCCTTTCAATGAGGCAGTTGATATTAGTGGTTGGTCATTACGTTATGTAGCTCCGGCAGCTGCAAATTTTCCAAACCCTGGTCAAGGCAATTTCTTGACATTCCCTGCGGGAACAACAATTCCAGCGAGAAGCTTTTTCTTGATTGGTATTCATCAAGGCGCAACAGGAGCAAACTTACCTGTAGCAGTAGACTTTGAAGATACAAGAGCTCAAAGGGTTAATCCAGGAGCAAATGCCGGAATCTTAATTCTGATGAATGATACAGCTCCATTTACGAATGCATATGCAGCAAACGTTGTTGATTTAGTAGGCTGGTTTGCGAATGCGAATACGCCAGTCAATTTGTTTGCTGGTCAACCGATTCAAAGAGCGGGTAGTAATGTTTCATCCTTTATCCGTAACAATTTAATAAATACTTTTAATAATCATAATGATTTCGGGATTTTAGCAAGACCTAATCCAAGAAACTCAACTATGACAGCTTAAATAAACTAAAAGTCTTTTGTATATTGCAAAAGGCTTTTTTCTTGCAAGATTTTTCAAAAAAAGACAATAAATTTTTCGTGCTGTGAATATCTGGAATAAATTTGATGAAAATAGTCGCGCTAAAGTCGAAAAAACTTGACTAACAAAGTCGAATAAAATATAATATTATTATATTGCACTTTCTAAAAAAAGGGTGCTAAAAGGAGGATTTTTAATTTGAAGTCTAAATTTTTGGTAAAAATTTTAATGGTTGCATTAATTATACCGACTTTTATTGCTTTGACTGGTTGTGTTGAAAACCAAGATAACGTAATAGAAGAACATCTACAAACGATTCAAAACTTAAACACTCAAATTACTGATTTAAACAGTCGAATTGATGAATTAAAAGCAGAAATGAGCGATTTATATACAGAAGCTCAGGTTCAGGCAAGGCTTGCGCCACTTAATGCTCAGATCCAAAGCTTAACTACCGCTATCGCTAATATCGCTGCTGGACAAACGGGTGATGTTCAAGCACATCTTACTTGGATAACAAATGAATTAAGAGACTTGAGAGAGACAATCGAAGACTTACAGGCACAATTAAATACTCCAACACCTCAAACTCAAGTTAAAGTACCGGATAATCTTGCGGTAAATGATTTAGTTGCTTCCTGGGATAGTGTAGCTAACGCAACATCTTATCTTTTAGCAGTTTATAACAAAGGTACAAAATTAACTTTAACAGTTGCGACTAACGCAGTTAGTTTTGATTTATCAATCTTAAATCTTGCGAATGGTGAATTTACAGTTTCTGTTCAAGCAATTGGCCGTGGTCTTTATGATGGTACTATCTGGTTAAATAGTAACTTTTCAACGCCAGTAGATTTTGATATTTTCACTGAAGCTTATGTTATTTCGGAAGTTGATCGCCTTTTAGCTTTAAGTAATTTCGCAACAATGACTTTAACTCAGGCTCAAGCGGTTGTAAACGATGTTAATAACGTAAAAGTAATTTTCAATGGCCTTTTACCTTCTCAACAATTGCTTGTTACAAACTGGAATGAGATTGCGCTTAGTGATGTCAGAACATTAGCACAAAATCGTGCGGATGCCTTAATTTTAGCTGCTGAAGCGGTTAATACAGAAGTAGAAAGAATCTTAGCTATTACAAGTGCAGCTATCGCAGCTATGGATAGAACACAAGTTGAGGATCTTTTAAGTGATATCGAAGGTTTGATTTTAGATTTTAATGCTTTAGCAGCTGATTTACAAGTTTTAGTTTACAGTTGGGATTTAGAGGCTTTAAATTCAACTGAAGCCCTAGCTGATACGAGACTTGATGAAATCGTTGATGAAGAAAATTTAGCATTAGCGCTTGCCGCTTTTACAATTCCAAACATCACAGGAAGTTCTGTAGTATTACCAACAACTGGATTACATGGCGCTACAATTGTTTATGTATCCGCAACACCTGTAGGAGTTATCAATTTAACTACAGGCGCAGTTGTTCGTGATTTTACTAACGTAACTGTAACTATTACTTTTACAATGACAGTTGGAACAGCTGAAGTAACGGATACAATTGATGTAATTGTTGATGCTAGACCATATATCGCTCTATCGACACCAGCTCAGATTCAAGCTTTAGGAGCAGGTGACACTTCATTAGTAAGAGTTAGAGGGATTGTAATCTATCGTAATGCATTTGCAACACCTGACGTTTTCTTACAAACTGCCGATGGACGTGGACATTTTGTTTGGCGTGCAGAATCATTTTCAGAATATTTCGTTGTTGGTAATGAACTGGAATTAATTGTTAATGCGCGTGGACCATTAAATGGTGGTTTAAAAACTTTAGATGGTGAATCTATCGAACAAGTTAGATTGCTTTCAACAGGACAACCATTACCAGCTTTTAATGACATTACTAACCAGTTATTAACTTATAGTAATGCAGAATTAGCGGTTTTCCAAATGTCTAGAGTTGAAGTAAGGGGTCTGACAATTACGGCTTTACCAACTATACCCGAAACAGCAGCGTTTAACATTACTGCAGCAATCGGTCATAGAACAGTTACTTTACGTGTTGAGAATACGAATTACAGGGCAGCACTTAATGATTTATTAAGAACTTTAAGTGTTGGTGATGTTTTAAACATTAAAGCGCCAGCAGGTTGGTTTAATGGAATCCAATTTATGCTTACTAGAGCTGATTATATTGAAATTGAAGAATCAGAAAGTGAAATATTAGCAGTTGCTTTAGCTTTATTTTCGATGCCTAACATCTCATCTGATACAGTTATATTACCAACAACTGGTGCACATGGGACAACAGTTGAATTCTTATCTGCTACACCTGCTGGAATTATCAATCTGGAAACAGGTGCAGTAGTACAAGGTGCTTTAGCTGTAACTGTAACGCTTAGTTTCGTTATGACTCTTGGTTCATCTTCGGCTAATTCAACGATTGAGCTTGTTGTAGAAGCAGTAGCAGTTCCAAGACCACTTAATATAATGATTAGTCAGATTTATGCTGGTGGTGGAAATGTCAATGCACCATTTAATCAAAAATTTGTTGAATTATTTAATCCACTTGATGTGGCAGTTGACATTAGTGGTTGGACATTGCGTTATGTGGCTCCGGCCGCTTCAAATTTTCCTGTTCCAGGGAATGCTAATTTTCTAGTTTTTCCTGCGGGAACAATAGTTCCAGCTAGAAGCTTTTTCTTAATCGGAATTCATAGTGGCGCAAATGGAGCCGCATTGCCTATTGCCTTAGATTTTGAGGATACAAGACCGTCTAGAGTAAATCCTGGAGCAAATGCTGGAATCTTAATTTTGATGGATGATGATGAGCCATTTGTTAATGCAGAGGCTTCTAATGTAGTTGATTTAGTTGGTTGGTTTGCGGTTCCTGAAACGCCAGTAAATTTATTTGCTGGACAGCCATTTCAAAGACCTTCAGGTAATATAACTTCTATTATCCGCGACAATCTAGTTAATACATTTAACAATGCAAATGATTTCATTATTTCCCCAACACCTTACCCTCGAAATTCAACAACGACAGCTTAATTTTAAAAATTCATAAAAGACCGATAAACAAAATTTCGGTCTTTTTTGTCTTTGCTGGACAATTTAAACACAAATAGAGGCTGATAATAATACTTTTTCAAGGATTTTGGCGCTATTTTGGGGGCGATTTTGTTTGTGTGTTAGTTCTAAACTTGTTATAATAGGACAAAGACTAAAGGAAGGGATCGGTAAGATGAACAAAAAATTAATCGTCAGCCTTGTGGTTGCCGGTTTTTCATTATCTTTGATACTTGCATATATTTTTGCTGGGCAATATTTAAGAAGATTATCGCGAGTTAATAATATTTACTTTGAAAATAATTATCTAAGCTGGGATATTGTAGATAATAGCAGTCATTTTAATATTGTGATTAACGGCGTTAAATTTGAGACTGAAGAAAATTTAATAGAATATCAAACAGATCAGCCGATAGTATTGTTTGAAATACAAGCAGTTTCTAGTTTTAATCGTTTACTTAACTCAAGATGGCGAAGAATTGAGTTTGTTCGCTTGCCAGATGTAGAAAGGATTTGGATTAATGACGGCATTTTAAGATGGGATAAAGTTGAAAATGCAGATAGTTATGATTTAATAATAAATGATGAATTATTAAATGTTAAAGAAAATCATTTTACACTGACCTCTGGTGAAGAACTTAATGTGCGTATAAGAGCAATTAGGAATAATAGGGGCGCAAACAAATTTTTCAGCCATTTTTCTAATGCTTTTGAAGCTCAGATATTAGAAGTGCCAGTTATTTCTTTTGACCAGGCACAAACAAGAATAAGCTGGGGTTATATAGAAAACTCCACAGGTTATAAAATTCGTATTATTCTTAATGGAGCTATAATTTTAGAAGAAAATATAAGAAATAATTTTTTGATTCATGATTTTTTAAAAGTAGGTAGCTACTACATTTATGTTCAGGCATTGGCAGAAGGAGATACTAGTTTTTTCTCCTCAGCTTTTTCTAGTCATTTTATCGTTAAAAGGCTATCTCCACCGAGTTTATTACATCTTGTTGAAGAAAATGATGATGAATTAAGATTTTTAATTGAATCGTTAGAAACAAATCGCTTTGAGATAATCATTGATGGTTTACGCTTTGAATCAGGTAGTGAATTTCTTCTTAACAATCTAGAAGCAGCTGAACTACAAATAGAAATTTTTGGTGCTAGTAATGATTCAGGAACTTTAAATAGCTTAACAAGTACTATATTTACTTTCCAAAGAAATGCTTCGCCAACTGAGTTAAGAATCATAAATGATATTCTTTATTGGGATTCAAGTGCTTTAAGCTTTATGATTAAAACTGGTAAGCAAATCTTTTTTACTGATAATCAATTCTTTTCTCTACGAAATATTTCAGAAAACAGTTCAGAAATAAAAGTTAGAGCGCTTTCTAACGGCACTAACACTTTGGCAAGTGCATTTTCAGAAATTTTGACTTTTACTAAGCTTAGCGCTCCGGAAAATATTTTTATCAATAACTTTATGTTAAGTTGGAGCAGTGAAGCTGAAAATTTTATTGTTTTAATAAACGAAAGAGAAATTCCTATTAATGCACACCAGTATTTAATCCAGAAAACGGATTTAAGAGCAGTTATGGAAATAAGGGTAATTGCTTTAGGCAATGGAAAAACTATTGTTTCTTCTTCAGAAAGTGAAGTTTGGAGAGCTTATCAGCTGACTACTCCTATCTTAGAAAATAACAACGATATGCTTTTTTGGGATGAAGATACTAATCGTCTAAATACCTATATTGTTCATAACGCTAATTTCTTTAATATTGGTGATAATTATTGGTCTTTTTCAAATATTGAAGCAGGAAGCCATACTTTTAGAATTATGTCTTTAGGTGATAATTCGCGATATTTTGATTCTGCTATTTCTGAAACTTTAGTGATTAATAAATTAATGACCCCAGTAATTACTACTAAAAGTGATCGCTTTTTATGGGCTGATAGTGAACATGGTTTTGAGCTGACTGTTGATGGTAATAGTTTTTTTGTCGGAAATAATTTTTATATTCCTAAATTTAGAAGCGGAGGTATAAAACAAATAACAGTTCAGGCTTTAGGAAACAATGGAAATGTTATTTCTTCGAAACCTTATACAATCGCACATGAAGTAAAAGAGCTTGAACTAAGAATTGATAATTTTTTGGTTTTTTCAAGAATCGGAACTAATCTTTTGATAAGTCTCAACCGACAAGTAAATAACGCGATTAATCATGAACTATTATTAAATGGAACTGTTTCGGCTGTTTTTGATTTTACTTATGCATTATCAGTGATTTCTGGTCAAAGTTTACAAGTTTCCTTTCGAGCCATTGGTGATCGTATGCATTTTGCGGATTCAGAGATATCAATTAGTCAAACTGTGCAAATTTTAGAAGATACAGAAGATTTAAGTTTACATTTTATCGCTGAAGATTTCTTTCACTTAAGATGGGAGCAGGTAGATGATGCGGCAGGTTATGAAATAATAGTAATCAAATATGATGCGTTAGGAAGACTTATAAGTGATAACTCTAATAATCCGGTAATTCAAGGTGATGCGGTTTTAGCAATCGATATGACAGATGTTAGTCGCTTAGTTATCATGATTAGATCTAGAAGTAATCAAGCAGGTTTTTATGATAGTAATTTTTATTTAAGAGAATTTAGATTATGAAAAAAGTTATAGTAGTGCTTTTTATAATTATAACATTAACAGCTTGTTCGCTAATTGGTGATAGTAATCCAAAAATAAATATTGCTAAATTTAGCGATGAAAACATGCAAAATGAAATAACAGGAGCACGATTTTTCGCGGATAAAATCGTTTATCTTCGCTACACAATTAATTTTTCTGGCTCTGTAAGAAACAGAACTAATATTGAAATTGCTTTTCTTTTTGGCCAAGACGCTGATTTTGGTTTAATTTCCAAACCTGAAGAAGTCAGTCTTAATAGTTTCAGAGGCGAAAGTGCAGGGTTGTTGATGCGAGCTTTTCATTTTGATATTCCTAGAAGATCAGAACAAGTATTAGTTTTAAATTTCGTTGTGTTTTCAGAACAAGCACAAAGGATAAGAACGACTGTTTCAAAAAAGCAACATCAAATTCATGCGGAAGAAATTACTTTTACTGCTTTTCCTGAAGGTTCCAGATTACAAACTCCCGAATTAGCCCTTTATGGTCAATCTTTAATTTGGAATAAAGATGCAGAAGCTGATTTCTTTCTTATTTTTCTTAATGATGAAATAACTTTTGCGATAGAGCCGCTCTTTGATTTTGATCATATTTTAGATGAAGCTCTGGAGATTACTGTAGTAGCTATAAGCAGAAATTATCAACGCCAGAATTCTATGGCCGCAACAATCATAATCAATCGTCTTTCGGCGCCAGAAGTATATTTTGTAGATGGCTACTTAAGATGGAATAAAATCACTAATGCCTTAAATTATGATGTTTTTTTTGGTGGCCAGGTTATTAATACGCAGACTAATAGCTTTGCGTTAGCGCAAATTCCCGCAGGCATGAATCTTATCCGTGTCCAAGCCCACGGTGATACTCATGTTATATCATCAGCGCTTTCTCAAGAGGTATTAGCCCATAAGCTTGCGACCCCGGTTCTTACAGGCGGTCAGTCGCTGTTTATTTCTTGGGAGAGTATTGATTTTGCGGATTATTATGAAGTATTCATAAATAATGTTTTTGTTTTGCGGACAGCAGAATTACGATTTCGAAAAGTTATCGGCCAAAATCAGCGAGTTACAGTAAGAGCTATAAATACTTCGCTTTTAAATGTAGTCAGTTCTGATTTTTCGTTGCCTTTTATTTATACATTAGCCTGAGGTGATACTTTGACTAAAACTGCTTTATTCCATGGAATAATATTTACGCTGACTTCAGCGCTTTTATTTTACTTCATCGTTTCAAGAATTATAATTGATAAAGAAGAAAGAATGATGATAAATAATTTCTATCATAATGCGGCCTTTGATTTTCATTTAGGCAATTTGGCGATGCCGCAAATTAGTTTTTTAGAAGAAGTTGAAAATATCGAGACACTCTATTTTTACGATATAATTCAATTTAACTCTAGCCAGATCTTAATCTTTTGTGAATCAGCTAATTTAGCCCATACTCCTTATAATCCAAATAGGCTTATAGCAGAAAGTCCAAACAGCTTTATATCAGGCATTTATATTGACCAGTTATTTGCGGTTAGGCATAATCTCCGATTAAACGATCAGTTTTTAGTTAATGGCAAATCTTTTGTAGTTGCCAAGATTTTTGCGACAAATATGTTGTTTCCTAATGGAACAGCTGTTATAAGGGCTACAGAATTAAATCAAATATCCGGAGCTTTTATTCGAACTTCTGAAAGACAATTATTTTTGAATGAATTAAATGAAATGCCCAGAGGTTCACTTTCAATTGATGATTTTTGGGATATAGGAAGTTATCTATACTATAAACAATACTTTAGTCATACACGTCTTATTGTTTCAACTCGCCAGGATTTTTCAGGTATGGAACTGCTTAGCTTTGTTGAAGAAGAATATTTAAATTTGATTTTGTTATTTGTGGCGATTTTTTTTACAGTTAGTTTTATTACTAATTATTTTTATGGGTCAATAATTTTAGGAATGATTGGTGAAAAAAGTGAATTAAAGAAGTATAACAACACTTCCTTTTTCCTAAGCCTTTTTTTCTTTTTAGCAACAATGATACTATTAACGCTTTGGTTATTGCCTGAATGGCAGAATATTGCTAATTTTCAAAACGAATTTGCGCTTATTTTTGCAGGTGCTACAGTTAGTTTTATGGTAAATCATCAGTTTAATGTGCAAAAATATAAATTAAATTCAAGGGCTAGTAAATAAACCCATTTTAGCGCAACAACGAAAAGAGCCGCATTTAAATGCGTTGTTTTTGCATTTTCTTTTTGGGACTTTATCAAGAAGATGTTGATTTGTTCTGTAGAATCCCTTTAAATATGATATAATTTTCGTGGAAGCAAATTAAGGGCCAAAAGATGATAATTTCGCTTGCCTAAAAAGCCACAAGAAAAGAGTTGAGAAAATGAAGATTGCCCTAGTTGCGATTAACGCTAAATATATTCATAAGAATCTAGCAGTCCGTTTTCTTAAGGAGAATTGCGACTATCCAACAGATATTTTAGAATATACGATTAAATCGGATGTAGAATTGATTTATCAAGAGTTATTAAATTATGAACTAATTGGCTTTAGCTGTTATATCTGGAATATTGATATTATTACAAAGCTTTGCCAACGAATTCGTAATAATAGGCCGTCAATCAAAATTCTTTTTGGCGGACCGGAAGTTTCTTATGAATATCAGGAATTCTTTGATAATAATTTAATAGATTTTTTAATTAAAGAAGAAGGCGAACAAGCTTTTAATGAATTAGTTAGTTGCATAGTACAAAAAAAGTCTACAGAAAACATTGCCGGATTAGTCACAAAAAAACAAGATAATCCTGTCGCAAAGCCAGATTTGTTGAGCATTAAACTGCCTTATAAAGTTATTGAAAACAACAATCTTTACTATTTAGAGTTCACTAGAGGTTGTAAATTTAAATGCAGTTATTGTTTAGCATCCACAACCAATCACATTCGTTATTACGATCAAGAGGCGGTTAAAGCTGCAATTACGGAAGTAGTTAAAGGCGGCGCAAAGATGATTAAGTTTCTGGATCGTAATTTTACTGCAGACCAGAATTTTGCGGAAAATATTTTTAACTGGCTATTACAATTTCAGAATTATCCGGTTTCCTTTCAGTTTGAAGTTAATCTTGATTTACTTTCTACAGAATACCTTGAAAAAATAAACAAAAACTTAAGACCTGGTTTTTTTCGATTTGAGGTAGGAATTCAAACTTTAAATGAGAAATCAAACAAAGCAATAAGCCGAAAACAAAATAACGAAAAACTTCTTGAGAATCTAAGATTACTTAACAAATCAAATATTATCTGTCACGCAGATTTAATTTGTGGTTTACCAGATGATAACTACCATTCTTTTATCGAAACATTCAATAGCGTTTTAAAAACTAAACCAAAGGAATTGCAATGCGGCTTTTTAAAAAGTCTTAAAGGCACAAAATTACGCAAAGAAAGCGCAAAATATGGTTACGTCTTTATTAAAGAAGCGCCATATACAATAGTAAAAAGCAATTCATTTAGTGAAGCAGAAATCAAGAGCGTAATGAAAACAGAAGAGGCTTTAGAAGTTTTATATAATAAAAACTATATGCCTCTAACTTTTGATTTTCTTATTGAGAGTCAAGATAATTGTTTTAAGTTTTTAGAAGGCTTTTCCAGTAATCTTAAAAAACAAGAACTAGATAAGCTATTTTTTAGTTTTGATCAATATCTTGAAACAATATATCCAGAACTTTATGCAAAAGCCCACGAGTTATTAGTTGAAGACTATTTGCGTTTTTTTAAGATGCGACCAGTTTTCTGGTTTAAAGAAATTCTTAATAAAAAAGAAAAAAATCGGCTTATTGCCGATTTAAATGATTTTTCTTATTCAAAAGATTTTCTTTATCGATATGCGCATATCGCTGAATTTACTAAATTTTATCTAATAGTTATTTATAATAATCAAGAAAGCAAACTAATAAAATATTGGAAAACATAATCATTAATTGGAGTATCGTCTCGTTCTGGGTGCCACTGAAATGCAACTATGGGTAATGTTTTATGGCTAATCGCTTCAATAACATTATCTTCAGAAGTTGCGTCAATATAATAATCAGGAGCTAAATCTTTAATTGCTTGATGATGATAAGAATTAACCTGAACTTTGTTTTCTTTAAAATCCTTGAACAAAATGTTTTTTTCTAAGTTAATTAGATGACCAAGTGGTTTATCTTGATGTACTTCATTTTTAATACCTAAGTCTTGATAAAGAGAACCGCCCGCAAAAACATTGATTACTTGTAAGCCGCGACAGATGCCAAATAGTGGCTTTTTATTTTTAACCGCAAATTCATAAACTGCTTTATCAAGTAAATCCATTTTTTCTTCAATGCCGGTACTTAAAGTAATTTCCTCATTGTAATATTTTGGATCAATATCTGCTCCCCCAGCAATGATGAAACCATCACAAAGAGAAAAAAGTTCTTTGTAAGATTCTTCTTCGACAGGAAGAATTATCGGAATTAATTTATATTTTTCCATTGCTTCTAAATAGGGACTATTAACAAACTGTTTCCAA
This sequence comes from Erysipelotrichales bacterium, assembly GCA_009784525.1. Classification (GTDB taxonomy): domain Bacteria; phylum Bacillota_I; class Bacilli_A; order Acholeplasmatales; family WRBM01; genus WRBM01. The sequence continues at coordinate 20,160 of WRBM01000032.1, forward strand.
ACAGTTTTATCTTTAGTTACTCTTACTGTAATACCAATTTTTTTATACATAAAACCCTCCATTAAATAATAAACAAATTTTATCATTATTATAACATTATTAAGTTAAAAACTCAAATAAAAGCTCAATAATCTTGAAAACGTCGAGAATTGTCGAGATTATTTACTTATAATAATCAAGTTATGGTACAATATTAATGTTTAAGGATGTGTAACAATGTATAAAGATTTAATGACAATAAATAAATTAGGTATTATGGAAATTGAAGGGATCAGCGTTAAAGAATTAGAAAAACAATATCAAACACCTTTGTTTGTTTATAATCAAAATATTTTAGAAAATAAGATGAAGTTATTTAAAGATAATTTTACTTCCAGATTTTTTAAAACAGAAGTTCTTTATGCATCAAAAGCTTTTTGTTGTCAAGCTATATATAATTTAGCTGAAAAAATGGGTCTTGGAGTAGATGTCGTAACGGGTGGTGAAATTCATACAGCACTTTCTGCAGGTTTTAATCCGGAAAATATGTATTTCCATGGTAATAATAAATCAACAGAAGAGCTAGTTATCGCGATAAATCGTAAGATCGGTTGTATTGTTGTAGATAATGATTGTGAGATTAAACTAATTTCGGAGATTCTTAAAGACACTAATGTAAGGCAAAAAATAATGATTAGAGTTAATCCAGGAATTGAAGCTCATACTCATGAGTATATTAAAACCGCAAGACTGGAATCAAAGTTTGGTTATTCAACTTATAATCCAGATAAAATAATTGAATTAATCAATTCCATCGAAAGCAACCCTTATTTAGATTTTAAAGGTTTTCACTGTCATATTGGTTCTCAGATTCAAGATCCGCAGGCCTTCTATAATACAGCTAAAGAAATGATTAATTTCTTAAAGATACTTAAAAATAAATATAATCGAAAGACTGACTGGTTAAATATTGGTGGCGGCTTTGGTGTTACGATTAATGAAGAAGACGAAGCTATGGACTATAAGTTACTTCTAAAAACGTTAGTCAAAGTTATTGAAGATGCATTAATCGCTAATAAAATGTCTTTGGAGAAAGTAATCATTGAGCCAGGTCGTAGTATTGTTAGTGAAGCGGCTATAACTTTATATCGGATTGGTGGTATCAAAGAAACCCATGCTGGTAAAAATTATTTATTTGTTGATGGTGGCATGACCGATAATCTAAGGCCTGCGCTATATCAAGCGAAATATGAAGCCGATATTGCGACAAAGATGAATTTGCCTAAAAACGATAAACGCACGATTGCGGGCAAACTTTGTGAGTCCGGAGATATTTTAATAAGAGACTATCAAATACAGAAAGCAGAAATCGGTGATCTTTTAGCTATTTATTCAACAGGTGCTTATTGTTATTCAATGGCAAGCAATTATAATCGTACATTAAGACCAGCAGTAGTATTTGTAAAAAATGGAAAACACAAGCTTGTGATTAAAAGAGAAAGCTATGAGGATTTAATCAAAAACGAACTAAAAGGAGTGTTGTAGTCTCCTTTTTATATTATACTAGGAATTTCTATTTTCATCGCATATACGAGAATTTTGCTCAAATTTAACCTCAAAATCACAGTTTTATTTGCTTTATCTAGAACGTTTTCTAAAAGGAAAAAAAGTTTAAATTTATCCTTGTTTTTACTAGATTTTAGTGCTATAATAACCTCATATTCTTAATAAGAATTGAGGTGAAAAAATGAGTTTACTAACGATGAAATATAACCTAAAGCTATCTAAGGAAGAAACATTATTACTTAAATTTCTCTGTTACATCTCTAAAAATATCTATAACAGCTCTTTATATGAACTAAGACAACAATTCTTCAAAAAACAAGAATATCTTTCTTCATAT
>WRBM01000033.1 GCA_009784525.1 Erysipelotrichales bacterium
AGGAAAAAAGCTAAGAGCCTTTTTCTTAACTTTCCCTGTTTGAAGTTGATTTTTATCAGCTTCAATTTATTTTAACATGAAAGATTAAGTTTTTAAACTCTTAGCTTTTATTATACGAAAAGATAATAACGCAATAGTATCTAAATATAACAAAGAATTGCTTTTGTTTTATAACTTCTGTGAAATAATTCTCATAAATAAGAATTTATCTGCAAAAAGCACAAAATAATTTTATAGTGAAAATTAAGCTTTTTTGTCTTTATTTTGCTTAAAGAGAGTGTTTTCATTTTAATAATAAACTGAATTTTTACAATTTTTTCTTTAAATTAAGTCTAAAAAATTGTATAATAGATACGCATGAGAAAAGAGGAATGTAAATTGAAAAAGCTTAGAACCTTTTTAATCACAATCACTTTTATTCTATCAATTTCCATCTTAATCGGTTGTTCGAGCCCGAACATGATAAGAGTATATACCCGTGATACTACAAGCGGCACAAGAGATGGATTTTTTCAGGCTCTACATTTTCAGGAAGCCGCTGGAAATAATTCCATGTTAAGAAGAAACTTCGTGGAGGTTGCTGGTAATGGCGCTATGATAAACGCAATCAGAAATGATCGCTATGGTATTGGCTATATTACTTTAGGAAGTTTAGCAAACTCGGGCCTTAGAGGTTTATATATTAATGGTGTTGCGCCAACAGAGGCTAATGTTATCAATGGTAGCTATCGATTAACCAGAAATTTTAATTTCGTTGTCAGAACTGAATTTAATGAGCATCGGGAAGCTTTATTAATTGATGCTTTTATTGCTTTTCTCTCAACTAAAGATGCCAAAACAACAATCATTAATAATGACGGAATCGTAGAAATCAAAGATGATGATCCGATTTGGCGTGATTTAAGACATAATCATCCTATTTCCTTTGAAGATAATTCCGATATAACTATTAGATTTGGCGGCTCAACAGCCGTTGAAAGAGTTGCTAGAGCACTTTCGGCCGAATTCCGGACTAAAAGTGGCGGTTTTGTTGCTGAGCATAATCACGTTGGTTCATCGGATGCTTTTAGGGCTACACAAGGTTCTGAAAGAAATGGCTCAAATCAATTACATGTTGGTTTCGCTTCAAGAGACTTTAATCATAGTGAAGTAGCTGAACCAGGCACAAGTGGCCTATTATGTATTGAAGCTATTGTAACAGTAGTAAATCCCCGTAATACTGTTTCAGATATAAATGCTCATCAGCTAAAAGAAATCTTTCGTCGGGACGGAAGTATTCAAAGATGGTCAGATCTTTAGAAAAATATTTATTTCTGGAGAAGGAGATATGTATTGATGGTTGATTTAAAAGACATTAGACGCAAAACGTTAATCGATAAGATAAGTCAGAAAGTTTTTTTACTTTTAACTTTATTTTGTGCTTCAATAATTGTTTTTATCGTTTTATTTATTTTAATCAGAGGACTTATGCCTTTTATAGTTCGTTATGATACGCCAATTGGTCCGTTAAGAGTTAATCCCTGGCGTTTTATGACAGGAGGTACCTGGTATGAACCACCTAATTTATATGGTATAGGTTTTATTATTATAAACACTTTATACGTTGTTTTCTTAGCAATATTGATTGCGGTTCCTATTTCTGTATTAACGGCTCTTTTTATTGCTAGGATTGCGCCTAAAAAGATTGGGGCAGCGATGAATTATGTCGTTGAATTATTAGCCTCCATTCCCTCAATTATTTACGGAGTTTTCGGGATTGGCGTTATAACGGCTTTTGTGCGGGGAACTGCTTCAATATTTGGCTTTCAAAGTGCTGGTGGAATTTCCACTATCGCAACGGTTCTAGTTCTAGCTATCATGATTATGCCAACAGTTACGATGCTTTCGATATCAGCTATTAAAGCGGTGCGCAAAGAATTAGTTCATGCTTCCTTGGCTTTAGGAACTTCAGAGGCACAAACTAATTTTAGAATTGTTATTCCAAGTGCCAAAGGCGGTATTTTTTCTGGAATTATTCTTGGTGTCGGAAGAGCTTTAGGCGAAGCAACTGCTGTTTCAATGGTTGCTGGGAATGCTGGAAGTGGTCCAACATTCAGTTTATTTGATACAACAAGAACTTTAACTTCGACAATGCTTTTAGGATTAAAAGAAACAACAGGATTAGATTATGATATTCGCTTTAGTGTTGGTATTGTCTTAATCATTATTATTATCGTTACTAATATTATTTTAAACAGATTTAAAAAGAGGTTAGAGCGATGATGAAAAGTAGAAAACAACGCGATTTTGCCTTAAATGGCTTAACAATTACTGCCTCCGCAATCGGAATTCTAGTACTTTTAGTTTTAATTATCTTTATTTTTAGAAACGGCTTCAGGCTTTTATCTTGGGAATTTATAACTAGTGACTTTAATCAGACAGTCTTTGTTTCAAGGCTTGATGAAAATAGTGAACCAACCTTAAATAACTTTACTGACCCAAGACTCACTAATCCAGAAAATTTTAGCCGTGTCTGGGGTATTGCCTTAATTGACAGTACTAATACTTTAGGGGAAAGCGTCGTAGAAGTTGTCTATGTAGCCGAAAATTCACCATTTAGAAATATGTTGGGAGAAACAGAAAACTTCGAGTTAGAAGTGGGCTTTTATATTACTAAAATAACGATGAGCAGTCCGGAAAATAATTTTATCTTTGCTTTATCACGTTTTGGAGCAATGGAAATGATTCGTCAGTTGAACCAAGCAACAATGATTGATGATATGGTCACTTATGTTGGTGGCGGTGGAATCCGAGGCTCTTTAATCACAACTATCTATTTGATTTTCTTAACTTTGATTTTAGCTTTACCTTTAGGAATTGGCGCCGCAATTTATTTAAATGAATATGCTAAAAATGATAAAAAAACAGCGCTCATTCGTTCAATGATTGATATGACCGCCGGCATTCCTTCGATTATTTTTGGACTGGTTGGAGCGCTTATTTTTATCCCCTTTATGAATGTAATGGTTCGCTCTAATGGTGGTAGTATTGCTGCAGGTGCTTTGACTTTAACAATTATCTTATTACCGATAATTATCAGAACGACAGAAGAAGCTTTAAAAGTTATTCCAGATAAATACAGAAGTGCTTCTTTAGCCTTGGGAGCCAGTAAAACTCAGACAATTTTCAAAGTTGTTTTACCAAATGCCTTAGGCGGAATAATGACCGCAACAATCCTTTCTGTAGGTAGAATAATCGGCGAATCAGCGGCTTTGATATTTGTTATAGGTACAGTGATTTCCGATAATGTTAGTATCAATGAACGTTCGACATCTCTTTCTGTTCATATCTGGACATTGATGGCTGGGGAAAACCCAAACTTTGAAGCAGCAGCGGCTATTTCTATACTTATTCTTGTGATGGTTTTACTGCTTAGTATTACGGTAAAAATTATTTCTTATAAGACGAATAAAATGAAGGAGGTTTCTTAATGGAAACAACTTTTAAAATCAGCAATTTGGATTTATATTATGGCGAAAAACAAGCTTTAAAAGCGATTAATTTAGACATTTATCGTAATCAGGTAACAGCCTTTATCGGTCCTTCTGGTTGCGGTAAATCAACCTTATTACGTTGTTTGAATCGAATGAATGATTTAACGGAAAATTGCCGAATCGAAGGTCAAATTCTTTATAATGATGCGAATATCAATGATATTAATCCCATTTTGTTAAGGACACAGGTAGGAATGGTTTTCCAAAATCCTAATCCATTTCCGATGTCAATTTTTGAAAACGTCGCATATGGACCACGTTGTCATGGTTTGAAAGATAAGAAAAAATTAGAAGAAATTGTTATCACATCTTTAAAGAAGGCTGGACTTTATGAAGAAGTAAAAGATCGCTTAAAAGAAAATGCTTTAGGTTTATCAGGTGGTCAGCAACAACGTCTTTGTATTGCCAGAACGATTGCGATGGAACCAGATATCATCTTAATGGATGAACCAACAAGTGCTTTAGATCCAATTGCGACTTTAAAAATTGAGCAATTGATAGCGGAACTAAAAAAAGATTATACAATTATTATCGTTACTCATAATATGCAACAAGCTTCAAGGATTTCAGATTATACAGTTTTTTTCCTAATGGGAGAAGTAATTGAATTCAATAGAACAATCAGTTTATTTAAAAATCCAAAAAAGAAAAAGACCGAAGATTATATTACTGGTCGATTCGGGTAAAGGAGAGGTTTTATGCAGCTTCAGAACGAACTTAACGAACTTAAAAGAATGCTTCTAAAAATGGCTGATATTGTCCAGAATAATATAAAAGAAGCAATAGAGGCTTATCAGTTAGATAAAGAAGTAACAATCAATGACCGAGTTGTTAATCAATATGAACTTCTGGTTAATGAAATCTGTGTTGATATTTTAATTAAAGAACGCCCTTATGCCCGTGATTTAAGGGAAGTTTCAGCGATTCTTAAACTTGTCTCTGATATTGAAAGAATCGGTGATCATGCCGAAGATATAGTCCGGTATGCCAGTAAACTTCGAGGCAATACAGAAAAACGACCAGATCGTATTGATGAAATGTTAGAAGTTACTCTAGAAATGCTTCAAAAATCTATTTTAAGTTTTATTCAGCTTGATACTGATATGGCTGAAGAAGTAATCAAGATGGATGATAAGATTGATGAAATCTATAATGAAATTATTAAATCACTAACAAAAAGAAAAAATATCAGTGAGGCAGCACTGACTTTTTCGATTTATACGACAATTATTGTCAAGTACATTGAAAGAATTGCCGATCATGTTGTTAATATTTCCGAATGGGTAGTCTTCATAGTCAGTGGTTTTTATAAAGATTATCTTAAGAGTGAGTAGACTATACCGCATTTCTTTGTATCTTTGCATATTTAAGAAATGTTCCTCTCGACATATTTAGCTGCTTTGCGGCATTTACATTAGTTATTTCCTTGTTTTGGTATTGAAGCAGAACTTGAGAAAATTCAAGAGGAAGTTTATATTTAGGGCGTCCAAGATGGATGCCTTTTTCTTTGGCAATTCTTATACCTTCTGCTTGCCTGATTTTGATATTTTCTCTTTCGGTTTGAGCGACAAATGATAATATCTGAAGCACAATATCACTAATGAATTTACCAACTAAATTATGACCTTCGACTCTTGTGTCAAGAAGAGGCATATCAATCACAAAAATATTAGCCTCAATATTTTTGGTAATATCGCTCCATTCGCTGATTATCATATTGTAATCACGTCCAAGCCGATCTATTGATTTTATGATTAAGAGATCGTTTTTTTTAAGTTTTTTCTTTAATTTTTGATAATTTACTCTATTGAAGTCCTTTCCTGATTGTTTATCGATAAAAATATACTTTTCAGTTAATCCTAATTTTTGCATTTCATCAACTTGACGATCTACATTTTGGGTTACTGTTGATACTCTGACGTATCCATAAGTCATGTTTATACCTCCATTTATTAAATTATAGCAGATATCTCGAATAAACAAAAAATCCATCAAAAATGGACAAGAAATTAGAATGTAAAGGTGTACCTTTATTAACTGATTAATTAACATAAAGATTTTACCATATTTTAAAATAAAAACAATAAAAAAAAATAAAAATGACAAAAAATGTCAAACTTTGGATAAAAAAAGCAAATTTATGAGTGAAAAAAGCGATATGACAAAGGTACACGTTTGTTGACTGATTATTAATATGATAACCAAAAACTAAAAAAATATATCAGATTCAATAGCGAAAATATGGGAGGATTTTATGAAAGTAAGCTATCAGAAATTAATTAGAAGTACAGTTGTTTTAACCGTTTTATTAGTTTTTTCCTTTGTGTTTTTTTTGACACCTGATAATTATAAGAGGGGAGTAGACAGTGATAGAATAGATGCTAGTGAGTTAAGTATCGGTGATTATATCGAAAACTTCGGTACCGATCCAAAAACTGGCCAACCTTTGAAATGGCGAGTTGTGAACATTGATGGCAGTGGCAGACTTTTGATTCGTCTCGATAGAGCATCAAGACTAGGCGCAACAACAGCCTTTAGTGAAGCCGAAGTCTTATTAGAGGCTTACTATAATAGTTTTACTGAAAAAGAAAGACTAGCAATTGACACGATTTCGCAAAGACAAATTGCCAGGGCAACCGATATTGATGATGGAACTGTTCAATTAGGAAACAATCAAAATTTTGGGACAGTTTTTCATAATTTAGGCAATGCCAATGACTTTTTAGCGGCTCTTGATAATTTTGATCAAGCGATTCATTATATAATCAATGATAAAATATTCCTGCCGGATTTAAGGCAGCTTTTTCTGATGTCTGATCATCCAAGTAATGTATTAGCTGAAGCTAGGCAATTAAGGAATGCCCTTGGTGAGTCTTATCATTTACTTTTAGATAGTTATGGTCAGCCTGTAGAAGATATTTGGACACGCACACCTTTGTCTTTATGTCCTATTGGCTCATCACAAGTTGTTTTTGGCCGCACAGAAGGCATTAGAGCGGAAGCCCAAGCAATGAATTTTGGTTTTGTGCCAATGCTTTTTGTCAGTCCGGAGGCAAATTTTGAATTCGTAAGGGAGTCCAATGCTAACGCGCCTCTTAGAAATCGCGAACAAGCAGGTTTTCGGGTTTTTGGTAGTGCTCGATTAGGTTCTGACGGGTTCAATGCTATTCAAATTGGGGACTATATTGAAAATTTTGGTATTGATCCAGATACCGGACAGCCATTAAAATGGCGGGTTGTTGGTAAAGATGCTAATGGTCTTTTAGTTAGAACTGATCGTTCTTTAAGTCAAGTAAAAGCATTTTCGATGTGGCCTGGAGTAGGCTCGCCGAGAAATTTTCCAAATTCGGAATTTACAACTACTCTTTTCACAAACTCTACTAGTAGAAGCACACATGGCACAAATTATTGGGGACATCCAAACGATGCCTGGGCTAATCAAAATTATGATTCTTTTGGTGTTTTTTCATCATCAATCAGATTATGGCTGAATGATCAATTTTATAATTCATTTACTAGTGCTCAAAGAGCTATGATTCAGACAGTTCCGCAACAACAATTATCTTGGTGGGGAGATAGTCGGATTACCTGGACGGCTGATGGCCATACAACGACTATCCAAAACCAAGTCATTATGCCACAAGGAGCGCTTGTTGCTGGTAATGTGTTTGTACCTAACATAGATCAAAACTGGTTTAATATCGGAGCTGTTGATTATAATTCATTTGCTCGTTATACAATTTCAGATAAAATATTTCTGCCAAGCTTTGAACAAGCTAGACAAATGCACGATATCGGTATAACTCATGGTGTCAGAAATGTTGCTGAACAGGCCATTTGGGCGGTAACTCCAAATAACAATCCGCATAATTTTTTTCAGGCACCACTAAACTCTGAAGGTGTTGAAGTTAACTCATTTACCAGAACACCGTTAAATCAAAACGCTAATGTCATAGGGTCTAGTCTAATTGCTTTACAAGCGGGAGTCAATTTCGGATCAGGCGGCGGAACAAATGGTGGCATATATTCACTTTCAGCAATGTCACAAGCTGCAATTGCGCCAATGTTATTCATCGCTCCAAGTGCCTCGTTAAATGACTTTCGGGCCTCAAATGAAACTTTAGCTTTAAATAATGGTCGTGAGCAAGCTGGATTTAGAGTATTTAGAATGTTTGATATCAGTAATCAAGCAATTACTGCTAATGTTTTACAACAAACATTTAATCATGGAAATCCAGTAACCTTTGCGGCTAATCAAATTATTTTAGTTGATGGTAATCATACACTTGTGCCAAATGTTGATTTTGAGATTATTGCTGGCTCATGGCTTAATAATGTGAATGCTAGTGAAAATACAGCTTCTGTCAGGGTAAGAGGAATCGGTACTTATACTGGAGAACGAACGATTAATTTTACAATTGCCAGATATGAATTAGCATTATCAGCCACTAACCAATGGCACTCTATCGGCTGGGCCCCCGGACTATCGTTTAGTCTAACGGATATTCCTGGATTAACTATCCAACAACCACCAGGGTTGACAATCACTCTCGATATGATTCAAACACAATGGTATACATGGGGGGCTTCAGGACTAGAGCCAGTAACAGGCGCACTTAGCGATGTTGGCGCATATCTTGCTCCTGATTTTTGGCTTGATCATCCAAATTATACGCTTGCTGGCTTTGAATTTACATTGTCGATAAATCCTCGGGAAATGGAGGATGTCACTGTCACATTTGATCGGATGATTTATAACGGATCTGCTCATACGCCTAATATGACAGTAACCTTTATGGGACTGACATTAGTAGAAGGTGTTGATTTTGAAGTTACATGGTGGCATTCGGATTTAACTAATGCCGGAGATAAGTATGTTTGGTTACATGGTATTAGCACTAATTTTAGTGGTGAAGCAAGAATTGAATTTGAAATTGAAAGAGCAGAAACAATAATTGAAGCAACTTTACCAAATAATGCAGTTTTTGATTTTTTACCACATTTTGTTAGTAATGCTTTATGGCGTAATTTATTGGGTCATGCTATGTTAGATGGTTTGTCAATTTATTATAGAGAAGAAGGCAATACCGATTTTCTTCCAACCGGACCAGTAATTGCCGGGACTCATGAGGTTCGAATTTATCTAGAAAATAATAATTTCAGAGCAGAACCATTTGAAGGAACTTTTACAATTTTACCTCGGGATATTGCTGATCCAAGAGTTTACCAATCAGGAACAATAACCGATCTGATATTCAATAACACGCCCCATGAACCGATATTAAATTTTCATTATATTTATCTTCCGGAATTATTAAACATTTTACTTGTTCAAAATCAAGATTTTCAAGTTGCTTTTGCGAATAATGTTAATGCTGGTATTAATACAGCAACCGCAACAATTACTGGTATTGGTAACTTTAGAGGTACAATTGATGTCAACTTTAGTATTGGAAGAGCAATCGCAAATATCGTAGCCCACGATATTACATTGACTTATAATGGTGGTCCAATTGCTTTTCCTGCTTTTTGGACTAGTACAATAAGTGGTTTTGGCATGCAGGATACAGAGCTTGAATTTTTATTCCGTGGAATTAGCGGAACGGTTTATGAATCAACTGCAGCGCCAACTAATGTCGGAACATATGAAGTGATAATAACTTTAAATCACAATAATTTTCAAGCTTCGTCAATAATGCAAATTTTAACTGTTTCCGCGTTTGATTTGAGCCACGCTTCTGCCAATAATGATCTTGATGCTTGGGTAAGTGCCCAGACCTTTACTGGCAGTGCTTTAACACCTATTCCTAATTTATTATTTTTAGCTAATAATTCCTCTTTAGTTTTAAATACTGATTTTACGATTATTAGTTATGCCAATAATACTAATGCCGGAAATGCTTCAGTAACAGTTCGAGGAATCGGTAATTTTAGTGGTGATTTAATCATTAACTTTTTGATTGTTCGAGCATGGGCAACGATAAATGCCTTAGATAATACAACCGCAATCTTTGACGGTTCTGGCTTTATTATTAATATTACTTGGGATGGTGCGGGGACAACTGGAAATACATCTAATCTGGGGATTTCTTTTGTAGGCATTAGCGGTACAGTTTTTGGACCATCTATTTTCGCTCCAACAACAGTTGGAACTTATCAGGTATCAATTCATTTAGATCATCCAAATTTTATGGCTGATCCAATTACCAGAACTTTTATAATCTTGCCGGCAGACTTAAATATTTCTGATATTTCCGCTTTAATTGCTAATGTTAATTATAATGCCTTTGAGCAGACACCAACGATTAATATTACCCATAATAATCCGCCCCATTTAGTAAATCAGGCTTTAGTGTTAAACACTGATTTTGAAATAGTTTCCTGGCAGAATAATCGTAATGCCGGTCTTGCTAGTGTTGTTGTGAGAGGAATCGGTAATTACACAGGTGAAAGAACGATTAACTTTACAATTAACAGAGCATCATTAACAGTAACTGTTAATAATCAAGAACGTGAATTTATGACTCCGAATCCATCGGTCTTTAGCTTTAGTTTTTCTGGATTTTTAGGATCGGATAATGCGACAAATTCGCTTCAAAATACAGGTTTTAATGTTACAACTAATGCAGTATTAAACAGTTCCGTTGGTTTTTATGATTTATTTCTGGCTTTAGGAACAGCTTCATCAATTAACTATGAATTTATCCTTATAGATGGGCAATTAGAAGTTGTGGCAATTAATATGGTATCAAGTAGAATTTCCATAACTTTAGATCAGACTTTATTCACTTATACCGGTTTTGTTCAAAGTCCAAATATTATAGTTCTTTTTGATGGTGCAACTTTAGTCTCAGCAGTTGATTTTAATGTGTTAGTTACTAATAACTTAAATGCTGGTACGGCTAATATAGAGATTTCCGGCTTAGCTAATTTTACTGGTAGCGCAAGTAGGAATTTTACGATTGAAAGAGCAGTATTAACGGTTACAGCTAATAACCAGGCGCGCGGTTTTGGCGCTAACAATCCAACATTTACCGCAACAACTTCTGGTTGGTTAGCTTCGGATAATGATAGTTTAATTAGCGGAGTTTGGAGTTTTTCTACAGATGCAGTCTTAAATAGTCCAATGGGAAGTTATAAGATTATTGTTTCTCAGGGTACGGTTTTAGACCTGCTTAATTATACTTTTAATTTTGTAGAAGGGACTTTAACGATTTCTGGAATCGACTTATCCCATATTGATGTTAATGTAAATTTAAGTTTTATCACAACAACCTATACTGGAGTAGCACAGACTCCAACAATAACTATTTTCTTCAATGCCTTAACACTCGTATTGGGTGTAGACTATAATATTGTTTCAGTCGCCAATAATATTAATACTGGTAACGCCGTTATCACTATTGAGGGCATTGGCAATTTCAGTGGCATCATCACTAGAAATTTTACAATTAACCGTGCATCTTTAATTATAAATGTTGATAATGCAACAAGACAGTTTAATACAACAAACCCAACATTTAGTGCTAGTTTTAGTGGTTTTGTCAATAATGAAGACGAAGCAGTGCTAAGAAACTTAAACTTTATAACTAGTGCAACTTTTAATTCTATTGGTAATCATACTATTACTGTTAATCCAGCTATTGAAGCCGATAATTATGATATTACAGTCATTAATGGAATCTTAAATATTACCGCTTTTGATATGTCAAATGATGATTTTGAGGTGGTATTAGCCTTTCAGACAACAATTTATACAGGTTTTGCGCAGACACCTGCTGTTACATCATTGATTCATAATGGTGCTGGCATCTTTACATTAATTCAGGGAACACATTTTATAGTTTCTTATTCTAATAATAGTCAAGCAGGAGCAGCAGTCGTAACGATTATTGGTGATGGAGTATTTTTTAGTGGTTCAATTACGAGAAACTTCACGATTGAAAGAGCAGTATTAACAATTACAGCTAATAACCAAAGTCGTTTGTTTGGAGTTGCAAATCCAGCATTTACTTATACAATCAGTGGTTTTGTTGGTGGACAAAATGCTTCAGTCTTAACAGGAAATATAACTTTTGAATCATCAGCTATCTCAACAAGTTTACCAGGAACATTTCCTATCACAATTGATTCAACTTTAACAACTGTTGAAGCTACAAATTATAGCTTTGTATTTACGCCTGGTGTTTTAACAATCAATGCTATTTTATTAGATAATTCGAATACAACAGTAACATTATCCGAAACAACGGTAGTTTATAATGGTTTAGCTCATGAGCCAGCTGTAACAGTTATTTTTAATGGTCAGCCATTATCTGCTTTTCAGGTAAGTTACAGTAATAACTTAAATGCCGGTATCGCAACTGTTACAGTAAGTGCAGAAGGTGGTTATAGTGGTACATTTAACCTTAACTTTACCATCCAAAGAGTTGTTTTAACGGTAACAGCTAACGATCAAAGCCGGGCTTTCGGTGAAGCTAATCCAAACTTCAGTTATACAATTAGTGGTTTTGTGGCAGGAGAGAATGTTTCGGTATTAAACGGTAACATTATCTTTATGACGACCGCTAATTTAACAAGTTTACCAGGAACTTTTCCGATAACAATTGATTCAGTTTTAACGACAATAACGGCAGATAACTATGAATTTATCTTTGTTTCAGGAAACTTAACTATTACTGTTATTACACTTGATAATAACAATACAACAGTAACATTATCCGAAACATCAGTAGTTTATAATGGTTTGGTACAAACACCAACAGTAACAGTCGTATTTGGTAGCCTACCTTTAGTTAATGGTATTGACTTTCAGGTAAGTTACAATGATAATCTTAATGCTGGTACAGCGACAGTAACGATAACCGCTGAAGGAGGTTATAGTGGTAGTTTTACGCTTAATTTTATTATTGAAAAAGCTGTATTAACGATTACAGCTAATAATCAAAGTCGTTCTTTCGGCGAAACAAATCCAGCATTCACCTATACAATCAGTGGTTTTGTCGCAGGCGAAAGTGCTTCAGTATTAAGTGGTAATATTGCCTTTACAACTATAGCTAACATAAATTCATTACCAGGTAGTTTTGCGATTGTCATTGATTCAAGCTTAACAACGATAAGTGCGATTAACTATTTATTTACTTTTGTATCTGGTACTTTAACTATTAATGTTATAACGCTAGATAATACTAATACGACAATTAGTTTAGCACAAACATCAGTCGTCTATAATGGCTTAGCGCAAATGCCAGCAGTAACAGTCATCTTTGGTAGCCTGGCTTTAGTTAGCGAGATTGACTTTCAAGCTTCCTATCAAGATAATATTAATGCCGGTATGGCAACAGTAGTCATTAACTTACTAGGTGGCTATACAGGGAGTTTTACGCTTAACTTTATGATTACACCAGCACATTTAACGATAACAGTCAATAATCAAACAAGAGGTTACGGGCAACTTAATCCGCAATTTACTTATACAATTACTGGATTTGTCAATAATGAAACGCAAAATATAGCATTAAGTGGCAGCTTTACTTTAAGCACATTAGCGACAGAGACAAGTATGCCAGGCAATTTTCCAATTACTATCAACACCAGCGGTGTAACAATCGTTAATGGAAATTATAGCTTTCAAATTATTAATGAAGGCACTCTGACAATTACTTATGTAACCTTAACAGCTGATCATGCTTCATTATCAGCTGGATCATTCGTTTATTCTGGTCTAGCTCATAGACCAAATGTTACGATTATCGTTGAGGGGATTTTAGTTTTAGATAGTTACTTTGATGTTCATCATACAAATAACATTAATGCCGGAACCGCAACTATAACAGTTACTGTTAGAGCAGGTAGTGGTTATTTAGGTTCATTTACAGTTAATTTTGTGATTGAACGGGCTATTTTAACAGTGACAGCTGATAATCAAACGCGTTTGTTTGGGGCAGTTAATCCACTTTTTACCTTCATGATTAGTGGTTTTGTCAATAATGAAAATTCTTCAGTTATTTCAGGTAACATCTTTTTTACAACAAGCGCAACGGCTTTAACGCTTCCGGGAAATGTAGCCATCGTCATCGACAGTTTATTAACAACAGCCAGCACGACTAATTACGAATTTAATTTTGTTTCTGGAAACTTAAACATTGTAGCGATAACTTTGGATAATTCCAATACAAATCTTTCGATTGCGGATGATTCCTTTATTTTTAGTGGTTTGGCTCATGAGCCAGCTGTAACAGTGATTACTAGTGGAGCTAGTTTAGTTTTAAATAGGGACTTTCAGGTTGTCTATACAAATAACATTAATGCTGGAACCGCAACAGCTACGATTACAGCTTTAGGTGGTTATTCAGGAACTTTTACTCTTACATTCCTGATTAACAGAGCAGTAGGCGCAATTGAATTTCCGGAAGTAATTTCTGATAGTGTCTTTGGTAATAATCTTTCAGCTTGGGAATTAAGTGGTAATTGGTTGTGGCAGGATGCAAATATTCTTCCTGGATATAACAATGATGGATTCTATGCAATTTTAGATGTTCGAGCTTTAAGTAATAATTTTGATTTTTCACATATTGAAGGCTATAATGATGGTTTTATTATCAGACTTGTTAATGTTCAAGTTTTAGTGCCGGATGGTCGCCGTAATTTATTTTTCATTCTAACAGCTTTGCTTATTGTCGCTGCCTGTGTAACTTTAGGAACAGGGACGCTAATACTTAAAGGTAGCGTCATGCAAAGTCAAAAGGCGGTCACAGAAGCTAAAAAATTAGATCCAATTGAAGCTGATGACAAAGATTATAGTGGGAGGCAATAATGATTAATTTTAATTTGTTTAGTGTCTTTGGTCCTATTCAATGGACAATTATTATTATTTTAATTGTTGTCATGATTGCCCTGTTAGCTTCATTCATTTATTTTCTTTATCTGATTATCTTTAAACCAGATGTTAGTTCGGAACTTAGTACTATGGAAAAAATTTTTAAGGAAGAGAAAAAAAGGTTACTTTCTGAAAAACGGATGACGGAAGAAGAAATCAGGCGTCATATGAAAGATATGGACAACAAAGAAGAACGTGTCAGAAAGTTAGAAACAGAAGCAGAATTGATGCACGAGGAATTATTAAAACAAGGATTGAAAGAGGAAGAAGCCAAAAGAGTCGCGGATATGAGTCTTGAAGAACTGGTAGTTTTGAAGAACGAAGAAATGAAAGATGTCTCTGGTGATTTTGTAATTAATGCGATTACTCGAAAAATCTTAATTGATAAGGAGTTTGAGGTCCGTGACGATGTCAGGGACTTCAAAGTTCCGCTCGCAAAGACAACAGGCGATATTTTTAATAGGCTTGAGCCTCTTCTTCAGTCATTAACTGATATCGAATATACAGAAGCGAAAGGAAAAGCGGGCGCAACTTATAAAGTCTCAGGTAAATCATTTGCGATTCTTTATAATCTAGGTGAAGGTAATTATAAGCTGACAATTAAATGTGGTCCTTTTTACGGACAACGTCTTACCGCTCTTTATAAGTTTTTTGAAAAAGCTAAGTTTCCTTATGGAATGCTTTGGTTTAGTATGAATAATGGTGGCTCATTAGAATTAGCCGAACTTTTGATTGCGATTTCTTACAATATAGCAAAGGCGGGATATTAGTGTTTTATTTTGGAGATTTATTTAATGCAAATTGGTCCAGATGGCAAAATGTTGTCTTTATTCTTTTAATCATTTTTGTTAGTTTGATGATTATCTTTTTAATAGTTTTTGTTGTAATTAATAAAGTCAAATCAGAAAATGAAGCTGAGCGGATTGCGAAAAAAATCGAGCTTTATGAAAAAGAGTTAGAAGCTAAACGTCTGACCTTAGAACATGATAATCAATTGAAAAAAACCGAGTTAGACAAAACATTGGATATCTTAAAGGAAAAAGAAGCAGAAACTTCGCAAGCAGAAATGAAAGCAGATAGTATTAGGTTAAAATTAGCTGAAAAGGAAGCAGAAATCAAGAAACTTTTGGCAACTGCTGAAATGACTAAAAAAGAACTGGCTAACTATCAGAAACGTGAAGGAACAAATGTCTCAGAGGATGTTGCGGTAAATGCGATAACGGAAAGAACTATTACAAATAGTAAAAGAAAAATGGACGCAAATCAGATTCCTTTGACAGAAACAGAAGATTTTACTTTTTTTGATATCGATAGTTATCTTAAGGCTAAAGAAAAAACGTTAGTTTCAGAATCGACAGGTAAAAAGCCATTTAATTATAAAATAGAAAACCGGACGTATGCGCTACTAATTGATCAGGGCGATGGAAAAATCAAACTAACCTTTAAGTGTGGACCGGCCTATGGAAGTCAATTAAAATCTTATTTGCCAGATAATGTTTCGGAATCAAAGTTTCCATATGGTTTATTATGGTTTACTGTCACAAATGAAACAAAGCCTTGTTCGCTAGAATTGATCAAGCAATTAGTCGATATCTCCTATGCGATTGCTAAACTTGGCTATTAATTGATAAAGAGGTTTATATGAAAAAAATTTATAAGTTCTATAAAGAGCGATTAATTGAGATAAGCGGCCGGAGCCGGACACTTTATGCTAAACGCGTAAGTCCTCGATATGCTTACGATATTGGGCGCATCTTTGAAGGAAACGAAGAAGAAACAGAAAGTTTTGTAGATTTTCTTTGGGGCAGTAATAAACTTAGCTACCCAATAATCAATAGTAAGTTAAAAAACCGGTTTGTAGAAGTTTTAAAACCAGCAAAAGATGAAATAGCCGACATAGTTTCGAATCAGGTAATGATTCTAAAAAATTTAAAACGGGAAATTGAAGAATTTGAGCGGGAAACTGGTCGTTATGAGTTATTTGTTGGTTATCCGTTTGTTGAAGGTAGTATTGGTCGTGATCAGTTAATTAAAGCGCCGTTATTACTTTTTCCAGTGATTATTAATGTTTTAAATGATAGCAATGTTGAAATAGAACTTAAGCAAGATGAACCAGTGCAGCTGAATAAGGTTTTTACAACTGCTTATGCTAAATATTTTAAACTGGATATTGAAGAACTAAGTCTGGAATTTGATAATCTTGATGATAGTGGTTTAAAAGGTGTTAGGGATGTTGTTAATTATTTGCGTAATGCCGGAATTAAAATTGAAAATCTTGGTGGTAAAGGTCTTTATGGTTTTAATGAAAATGAACCTAAACTTGGTGACTCTTTAGAAATAAAGCGTTATGCGGTTTTAGGGCGATATTTATTAGCAAATTCAATTTATAATGATTATAATCTGCTTGAGCAACAAAACTTGTCAACAGATGCGATTGCGGAGCTTTTAGAAAATAAACCAGCGCGAAGAATAAAAAATCCAAGTGATGAAGTCTATGCGGCTAATCAACTAGATTATGCTCAGGAATGTGCGCTTCAAGAGTTGAATCAGCACGGAAATATTGTTATTTATGGCCCGCCAGGAACGGGAAAAAGCCAGACTATTGTTAATATTATTACTGATGCCCTATGTAAAAATAAGCGAGTTTTAGTTGTTTCTCAAAAAAAGGCGGCACTTGATGTTGTTTTTAATCGTTTAGGTGATTTGAATAATAAAGCGATGTATATTGTTGATGCAGAAAAAAGTAAATCCTTAGTATATGAACGTGTTAAACAGGCTCATTATGAGGCAATTGATATTCGGGCTAGTTCAGAAGAGGAAAATAAACGACGTTTTCGCGATATTGCCAGAACTTTAGGATTTGAACTAGGAAAATTAGAATCAATTTCTGAAGCCTTATTTACTAAAACGGAATTTGGACTTTCTTTACAAGAAATGTATGCTAATTCGCATCCGATCACTAAAAATTCAGGCGAGTACATCTTATATGAGCAAATGCTTGATAATCAAAGAATTATGGATCTTGACTTTCAGCAGCTAAATGGAACGATTACATCACTTCAGGAAAAAAGAAAGCCAAAATTATATTATCGTCATTTAGAATTGCAAAAAAATAATTTTATGATTAATCATATTCATCGTGATTTAGATGTTCATGCAGTTAATAGTGTTAAAATGTATTTGGAAGACCTTATTTCTAAAAGGCTTGTTCCTTATGATACAAGTCAGTATCCGAATGTTAGGCAACTTCTGGGTTTTTATTTAGAAAATAATATTGAAGATCCAAAAGATCTTTTACCAATTATTAGCTTTATTGCTCGCTTGGAAAATCCAAAACTAAATAAGTCATTTCTGAAAAAAAATGAACTATCGTCGACAGAAGAAAAAATACTTAATGATTTTATTTATACTGTTGATGCGGTTAAATCCTATATTGGTGAATATTACCTTTTAGAACGGATTCTTGACCGTAAAGGATTTGCGATTACAATTGATAATATCTTAAATGGCAATGTTTTATTCTTAAAGCTTTTATTAGATGCGCTTAATGAATATGAAGAAATCCGGGATATGAAAATAAATCTAGGGGAGTTAGCAGAAACAGAGATGTTACTACTTAACTTTGCCTATGAAAATTCTGAGTCAGAAGAAGAGTTCAATAGTATTGTTAATAATATTTTACCAGTCAGACTTTATCACGAGATTGTTTTGACGGAAGAAAGCATGAGAATGCACTTGTCAAAAATTATGGATTATGAAAATATTAAAAACCGGATTGTCTCTTTAAAGAGTGAACAAAAAAATATTGTTAGCCGGATTTGTCAGGATGCTTTTAGAAGCAATTACAAAGATTTATATAATTCAGACGCTGATAATAAAAATTTTTTCTATCAGATCAGTAAACAAAGTAATTTCTGGCCAGTTAGAAAATTGATTGATGTTTATGGTGATCTTCTATTTAATCTTTATCCTTGTTGGTTACTTTCCCCTGAAAGTGTTTCAACATTATTACCTTTAAAGCAGAATCTTTTTGATTTGATTCTTTTTGACGAAGCTTCACAGATTTTTATTGAAAGCGCCTTGCCGGCAATTTATCGAGGTCGTCATATTGCGGTTGCGGGTGATAACAAGCAATTACGACCTAATGCGCTTTTTATGCGTCGGTTTGCGGCAAACGATTTAGAGGAAGAGGATTATAATACACAAGCAGCACTAGAAGTAGAAAGTCTTTTAGATTTAGCAACAAGTCGTTATGAAAGTGCGAGACTAAGTTATCATTATCGTAGTAATAACGAAGAACTTATTAATTTCTCCAATTATGCTTTTTATGATTGTAAGTTGCAGGTTGTCCCTAACTTATCAAGGAATATTGGCAACAGACCAATTGAAAGGTTAAAAATCGATGGACGTTGGTTAAATAGATATAATCGTGATGAGGCAATGAAAGTTGTGGAAGTTTTAAAGGAAATTTTACTTAGACCTAATCATCAGGAAACAGTTGGAATTATTACCTTTAACTCAGAACAAGAAGGTTATATTGCGGACTTAATTGAAAGAGAAGCCAGAAAAGATCCGGAATTTCAGGCGGCACTTGCTAAAGAGCATAATCGGAAGATTGATGGTGGCGATGTTAGTCTTTTTGTTAAAAACCTGGAAAATGTGCAAGGCGATGAAAGAGATATTATAATATTTAGTATTGCTTATGCTAAAAACGAGCATGGAAAAGTTATCTCCCATTTTGGACCCTTAAATTTAGAAGGCGGTGAAAACCGACTTAATGTGGCGATTACAAGAGCCAAGAAAAAGGTTTATGTAGTGACTAGTATTGAACCAGAGGATCTTAATGTCGAAAATACTAAGCATTCAGGACCAAAAATTCTAAAAAAATACCTCCAGTATGTCAGAGCCGTTTCTGAAGGCAATCGGATAGAGGCAACAAGCATTCTAGATTCTTTCCGGGAAAATAACCTTAAGAATCAAAATCTTAACTTAATGGCTAAAGAGATTAAGCTAGAATTGGAAAAAATCGGTTATACTGTGGAGGCCTCGTTAGGAAATAATGCATATCAGCTTTCCTTAGCAATTTATGATAAAGATTTGGATGCTTATTTGCTGGGTATTGAATATGATTATGCCGCTTTTGAGTTTTCGCCTTCGATTATCGAAAGAGATGTTTATCGCTCAAAGTTTATGGAATCGCGTGGTTGGAAGATTATTCGTATTTGGAGTCGTGATTGGTGGCAGTCAAAGGCAAAGGTAATTACTCAGATTGATGAGTTAGCAAAATTACAGCGTCAAAAACTTTCCGAAGAAAGCAGAAAAACTAAAGTCAAAAAAGTAGCATGAGGAGTTGAAAGAGATGATTGACATCAATTTATTTGCTAAAGAAGTTGACTATATTGTTAAAAATGAAAGATATTCAGTCCGTGATAACGGAGCGATTTTTAGACACCCTGAAGGTGGAAAACGTAAAAGATCTTTAGATAGTAAGTGGACTTTTGGAAAGGAAAACAAACAATCTGGTTATATGGAGTTTGCAGGAATAAGAGTTCATCGGCTTGTTGCTAAAGCTTTTCATGGCGAACAGCCGAGTAAAACGCATGTAGTCAATCATATTGATAATAATCGAAAGAATAACCGATTAGAAAATCTAAGATGGATTACAAAGTTAGAAAGTATTTTGCTACAACCAGTTGCTTTGGCGCTTGTTGAACTGATTTATGGAAATATAGACTGCTTGGAAAGTGATACATCAAAATTATTTAATGACTTTTCAGATCGCAAGTTGGAAGAAATAATTCCAGCTAGTAAAGAAGAAATAGAAATTTATTTAAAGCGTCTTAGGGTCTGGGCAATGGAAAGATATTCGTTTATTTCTGAAGAAAGAGTTCCGAAGACTTTAGTTTCTAAATTTGACTTTCAACAATTTAGGTGAGAAAATATGACTAAAAAAAGAAAGATAGTAATCCTTTTGATCAGTATATCTTTGACAATATTTGTGATTACAGCAATGCTAGTGGGCAGATTTAAAAATTAAAATTATCACAAAAGAAGTTCACTGATATATTTTTACAATTTTCTGCATATCATTATGGTATAATGACAAAGTAAGGTGGTCAATTGTGGGAACTTCAGTAAAATGTAAAAATTGTAATTATATCGGTGTCGAAAAAGTATCACAAATAAAATATTACTGTCCGGCATGTAAGCTGACACAACTAGTCGATTAGTAAGAGAGCGATCTCTTACTTTTTTCTTCGAATAGGAAATTCTATTTTCATCTATAACAATATTTATAATTTATATGTGTATATTTACACGCACATATGCGAGAATTTTTCTCAAATTTAACCTCAAAATCATAGTTTTATTTGCTTTATCTAGAACGTTTTCTAAAAGGAAAAAAAGTTTAAAATAATCCTTGTTTTTACTAACTTTTAGTGCTATAATAACCTCATATTCCTAACAAGAACCGAGGTGAAAAAATGAGTTTTCTAACAATGAAATATAACCTAAAACTATCTAAGGAAGAAACATTATTACTTAAATTTCTCTGTTACATCTCTAAAAACATCTATAACAGTTCTTTATATGAACTAAGACAACAATTCTTCAAAAAACAAGAACATCTTTCTTCATATTTCGAACTAAATAGTATTTTGAAAGCAAATGAAAACTTCCACATCCTAAATACC
>WRBM01000034.1 GCA_009784525.1 Erysipelotrichales bacterium
CATTTCTAAAAAATCTTCAAAGATTTCCATTTTAAGATAAGCATCTAAATCAACAGGAATAGAATGCTTTTCTAAATAATAAAGAGCTATTTCTCTTTTTTCTTCATCAGTAACTTTGATTCTGAATAAAAAAATCAAGCTGATTGCTCGATAAGCAGTTCGCTTGATTCTTTTTCCGGAATACTTTTTTCAAAGACGGCTAAAGCAATTATTAAGATTGCTGTATATTGCAGATTGCCATAAGTATTATCTAAAAGTCCATACAAATCCGTTATAAAAACAAAGAAAAATAACAGTAAAGCAAAAGTCCCAAAGTTTTTGTAAATTAATTTATATTTTTGAATGAAATGCACAATCATCGCAAATAGTCCAAACAAACCAAAGACAGCTAAAGTGTTAAAATATAAAGAATGATAAACAATGAAACGATTGCCGGTGTCACGATCTCCTAAAACGCTAGAACCAAAAAGCGGATATCGAGAAAAGACGCGAAGCGCATCAGAGAAAAGTTCCAATCGCCCGTTCATTGCAAAAGCTTCGTTAAAAATACGGTGCCTAAGGTGATAATAAAAGTTAGTATTTAGAAGAAAGAAGATACTCGCAATAGCAGCAAACGTAATGGCAGCAACTAAAAAGCGCTTATTGATTATCTTATGTTTGATTAAAAAGATAAGGCAAGGTATCCCCATCAAAAAAATTAAGGCAGTGCCACCTCTCGATAAGGTCATAATCATTGTTATAAATAGTAAACCAGTTACGATTAATCGATAAATTATAAGTTTTTTTTCTAGGAAAAGGTAGATCATAAATGGCAGAAATGATGCAAGAATAATAGCAGCGTCATTGGAAATGCCCCAGCCATAAAACAAATGAAAACCATCTAAATCATTAAACCAACCATTATCAAAATAAAGAATAAATGTTTGGGCCATTACTAAAATAGCAGTATAAAATACCGTTATAGAAAATACCCTTCGAGTATCAGTTTCAGTCGTATTTATAATCCCTAAATATAAGAGAAAATAAAGCGCATAGGAGAATACAGCTAAATAAAGAAAAACCTCTGTATAAATAGGAACGTTAATTACGCTTAGAAAAGAAGCTAAAGCCAACAAGAAGAGGCCGAGACTCAGTTTGCCGTTTTTGATATTGCCGTGCCTAATCATCATACCTATAAATCCCAAAATACTTATGCCGGCTAGAATAATCTGAAAAGCAGGGTAAACGCCGGCTTGATAGTGAATTTTGGTCGCGAATAATAAGTTTATTATTAATGGGAAAGTAAAACTTCCGTCTTTTTTGAAATAAATAGCATAAGCAAACAAAGCAAAATATAATAAGATAACTATACTAGATATTACTATTGAAAAATGAAAGGTTTGTTCGAAAACAAAGGCGTTGAATTCATGTGAAAACTGCCAACCGAATAGAATTAAAAAGCTTATTATCGCTGGATAAAATTCGCTTTTAAAAAATAACTCTGCTTTTTCTCTCCATCTGTGCATGAACTTCCCCCTTTATACACTCATGAATATTGGAATAATCAATGGTTTCCGATCTGTAAGTTCTAAAATAAAACGGCTAATTGCTTCCGAGATACTATTTCGCATACTCACAATATTTAAAAGTGCTGGATATTTTTTTATTTCGTCTTGGATTAAACGCTTCCCTTCAGCGATAATTTTTTTGCTTATTTCTTCGGAACTCTTCATATAAATAAAACCTTTAGAAACAATACTAGGATCATTAATTAATTCTTTTGCTTTAAAATTTAAAGTATAAATTATTGAAACCAAACCTTCTTCACTAAGTGTTTTTCTTTCACGGATAATATTGCTGGAAATATTACCAATCGTATGACCATCAATATAAACATCACTTGTTTTAACCCGATCATTAAGATGAAAACTATCATCAAAAATTGTGAGAACCTGACCATTTTCCATGACTAAGGAATGGTTTTTTTGCACCCCACATTGGATACCGGTTTCCGCATGTAATTTAAGCATCCGATATTCGCCGTGAACAGGAATAAAGAATTTGGGTTTAAATAAGGTAATAAGTAATTTTTGTTCACCTTGACCAGCGTGACCAGAAGTATGCGTATCGGTGAAAGGACTATTAGTTATAACATTAGTGCCACGCTTAAACAACAGATTGATAGTATTATTTACGAACTGAGCATTTCCTGGTATTGGACTGCTCGAAAAAATTACTGTGTCTCCTGGAATTAGTTTTATTTGGCGATGAGATCCATTAGCAATTCTGCTTAGGGCTGCCATTGCTTCACCTTGAGAACCAGTACAGATTAAAGTTAATTCAGAAGCATTATAACGATTAATATCACTGATTTCAATAAAGGTATTTTTAGGAGCTTTAATATAACCCAAGGCTTGTCCGATCTCAATTGTTTTTTCCATACTCCGACCAAAAACAAGAATTTTTCTTTTGCTAATTACAGAGGCTTCAACTATTTGTTGGATTCGATAAACGTTAGAGGCGAAAGTTGCGATAATAACGCGGCCTTCAATGTTTTTGAATAAATCCTTAATTGAGTCTCCGACTTTCTTTTCACTAGTAGTAAAGCCTTCTAATTCAGCATTAGTGCTATCAGAAAGTAAACATAAAACACCTTGGCGGTTCACTTCCAATATTTTTTCAAATTCAACTGGTGGTCCTACTGGCGTTAGATCGACTTTAAAATCACCAGAGAACACAACATTTCCTAAATGGGTCTTAAAAACAAGCGCAAATGAATCAGGAATTGAATGTGTTACTCTAATAAATGAAAGCGTCATTTGATTAAAATTAAAGATAGAAGTACTCTTATATTCGATCAGATTTGCTGTGACTTTTTGTTCTTGCAGTTTAGATTTTAAAAGTTCAAGCGCAATTCCTGAAGCATAAATTTTAGGAATTTTGACCTTTTTAAGTAAAAAGCCTACCCCGCCGATATGATCTTCATGACCATGAGTAATAAACAAACCAACAATTCGATCCTGATTTAATTCAAGATATTCAAAATCTGGAATTATATAATCAATCCCGTGTAGTTGTTCGTCTGGAAAAAGGATTCCACAATCGACGATATATATTTGATGGCGATATTCTAAGCAATAACAGTTTTTTCCGATTTCACCTAAGCCACCTAAAGCAAAAATGCGGATATAATTTTTAATATTTTTCATAATAACTCCTTAAAAAAACAAAACGAAAATAATAACATATTAAATATTATACACTATTTTTCTTAAAGTTATAAAATAAATGCACTAAAATTTTTGTTTTATGTTAAAATATTGACAAATGCATGAGTAAATGGAGACTAACTGTGAAAAAATCAATAATATTTTTTGATGTTGACGGAACTTTATACGATAATGAGAATAAAACTATACCAAAAGAAGTTGTTTCTGCTCTTAAAAAATTAGCTGAACATCCAGAGTATGAATTAGCTTTGGCTACAGGCAGAAGCATTAGTAGTCTAAATATAATTGAAGAAATTTTGCCGTTATTTCGAATCCAAGTCTTGATTAATGGTAGTTATGTTATAGATGGAAAAAATGTAGTTCAGAAATATGCTTTAGAGAAAAATGTAGTTGCTCGAGTTGTAGAGTATTTGCAGAAAAATAATGTACTTTTTGGTCTAATAGGTAGTGATGGTCATGTCATTTCTAATGACCACCCAGAATGGAAACATGTGTTTTCGCTCTTTGGTATTGAAGTGCCAAGGATTGATCCTGACTATCATCAAGAAAATGAAATTTATCAATTATGGATTTTTGGAAATAATGACAAAATAAATATTTTTTCTAAAGAGTTTCCGGAAGTCAGGTTCGTTAGCTGGCCTCATGATGGTATGGATGTAATCCATAAAACGAGTTCAAAAGGCGAGTCAATCAGGATTTTAAAGGAAACTTATAACTGGGATCAGATTATCGCAATTGGTGATGGTTTAAATGATTTAGAAATGTTTCAGTTAGCCGACATTAAAGTTGCGATGGGACAAAGTCACGAAGAACTAAAAAAACATGCAACTTTTGTGACTGATAGTGTGGATAAGAATGGCTTAGTCAAAGCTTTGATGCGTTTGAATTTACTATAAGGAGAATATATGAAAATTGCACCATCATTATTAGGGGCTGACTTCAGTAAGTTAGCTGAGGAGTTAAAAAGCATAGAAGGATTTACTGATATTTTACATTTAGATGTTATGGATAATCATTTTGTGCCAAATATTTCTTTTGGTCCGGCGGTCATTAAAGCTTTAAGAGATAAAACTAAAATGATTTTTGATACGCATCTTATGATAGAAAATCCAGGAAACTATATTGAGGAATATATTAAAGCGGGAAGTGACTATATTACAATCCATTATGAAGCAGAAAAAGATATTATTGGAGTTTTACGCAAAATTAAAGCTTTAGGTGCGAAAGCAGGAGTTTCTTTTAAACCAAAAACTGAAATAACAGCTGATATGGATTTTTTGGCAGAGTGTGATTTGATATTAATCATGACAGTTGAGCCTGGATTTGGCGGACAGGAATTTATGGAGCCAATAGTAGCTAAAATTAAAAAAGCAGTTGAAATAAAAAAAGCGAAGCAATTATCCTTTTTAATTTCGGCAGATGGTGGTATTAACGACAAAACTATTGGTCATGTTTCTGGTCTGCTTGATATTGCGGTTTCTGGATCTTATATATTCAAACATCCGGATAAAGTCAAGGCTTTTGCAAGTTTGAAAAAATAAAGTAATAATTAATCTAATCCTTTAATATACTTTATTGAAGAGGTGAGAATTCTTGCGCTTTTATGTTATTAGAATGCCTAAATTTTTGTCAAAGGTGATCACAGGTATCTTAAGTTTATTCGGTGGAAAAAAGAAAGACTAACCAGGCCTTTAAAATCACTATATAATTTAAGTTATATTTGCTGTTTCGACAATATACAAAAAGAACAGTGAAAAACTGTTCCTTTTATTTTAAATTAAAAAAATCTAAAAATGAAAAAGGACCGGAAAAGGTCCTTTGGTTGGAATAAGTTTAATTATGCCCGATTCAGTTTGCCGCTTTTAATTGCTCTTGCTGAAACTTTAACTTTTTTTACAACTCCGTTTTCGTCAACAATTCTAACTGTTTGGACATTAACTTTCCATTTACGGCGAGTAGCGTTTAAGGCGTGGCTTCTCTTATTCCCGGAAAGTGTTTTTTTACCGGTTACGTGACATTTTGCCATAGTATTTTCCTCCTGTTCGGGACATTGCATAAATAGTGCTAAATAATTGTATCACAAACTAGGGAATATGTCAAGCCGAAAAATTATGTTTTTTTTGTGAAATAAAGCTGTTGCATTTTTAGATTTAATATGATATAATTATATTCACTTGAAAAATCAACTTAAGTTTTTCAAGTTTGGAGGAGACCAAAAATGGCTGTTACTAGAGTTAATGGGATTCTTTTTAGAAAAATGGTTATTAATGGAACTGTTAATTTAAAAAATAATTATCAGGAAATTGATGAATTGAACGTTTTCCCTGTGCCGGATGGAGATACAGGAACAAATATGCAAATGACAATGACTGCTGGTATTAAAGAAATTAAAGATATGCCAACAAAGTCATTATTAGAAATTAGCAAAATGCTTTCCAGAGGATTGTTAATGGGAGCCAGAGGAAATTCTGGTGTTATTTTGTCACAATTTTTCAGAGGGATTCATGATGGATTATCAAAAATCGCTAATGGAAGTGCAAGCATTAAGGAATTTGCTGATTCTTTAGAAAATGGATCAAAAATGGCATACAGAGCAGTTATGGACCCCAAAGAAGGGACCATTTTAACTGTTGTCAGAGAGGCCGCAGAAAAAGTTCAATCCAATTTAACCAATTATAAAGATATAGAATCTCTACTACAAGCATATATAGAATATGCACATGTTTCATTAGAAAATACCCCAAATTTGCTACCTGTATTAAAGGAAGCTAATGTTGTAGATTCAGGTGGTGCTGGCTTCATAAAAATTGTTGAAGGTATGTTGAAGGCCCTTAAAGGTGAGTTTATCACGCTTAAGGAAAATATCGCAACTACAAATACTAATGGTATTTTGTCGTTAGAAAATGTCGATATAAAATTTGCCTATTGTACAGAATTTGTCTTAGAATTAAGAGAAGTTGCGAAGTTTTCGGAATCACTTTTAAAGGATCCATACTCAAGTCTAGGTGATTCAATTGTCGTCGTTCAAGATGATAATATCTGTAAAGTTCATATTCATACCAATAATCCGGGAAGTGTTATGTCAATTGCTCAGGAATTTGGTGACTTTCTATCAATGAAAGTTGAAAATATGAAACTTCAACATAATGAAATTGTCAAGGAAAAACCAAAAGAAGTTAAGAAAATGCCAAAACAAAAATACGCATTTATTGCCGTATGTACGGGAGAAGGAATCAAAAATACCTTTAAAGAACTTGGTGTTGATTTTATTATTGATGGTGGTCAGTCAATGAACCCGTCAACTGAAGACTTTGTTAATGTTATTGATGAAGTTAATGCAGATAATATCATTATTCTGCCTAATAATTCTAACATTATTTTAGCAGCTGAACAGTCAATCAGACTTCGTCCAAATAGAAAAATTCAAGTTCTGAAAAATAAGTCAATAGCGAGTGGTTATGCATCTTTAATGAATTTTGATATCAGCAAAAGCATGGACGTCAATATGAAAAAAATGGCGGAAGTAATTGCCAAGATAAATTATGGCGAGATAACTTATTCTATTCGCAATACAGAATTCCATGGTATGAAAATTAAAGAAGGCGATTATATGGGCTTTGTTAAAGGCGAAATCGTTTCTGTAAAAGAATGTCGGATTGATGCTGTTAAAGAACTTATTGATAAAATAGTTTCTCCAGATCATGAAATTCTAACACTTTTTTATGGTGCAGATGTAGAAGATGCAGAAGTTACAGAAGTTTCTCATTATATAACAGAAAACTTCAGCCATATTGAATTAGAACTTATTGAAGGTAATCAAGAAATATATACTTATATAGTAGCAGCTGAATAAACTTAATAAATCAAATATAAAAGATTAGGCACAAGCTTAGTCTTTTTTTGTATTATTTTTATTGACATTGAGAAAAACTAGCAATTTTAGAGATTAGATTTTAATCATTATAATGAGCGAAATAAATATAATTTTTTTAGGTGATTATAATGGCAAATAAAAAAGGAAATTCTAAAACAGAAATTAACGGACTAGAAGTGACTTTCAGCACAAGAGGAAAAGAAATTTATATTTCTCTTACTGATATTGCAAAACTAAAGAATGTTGATGATCCATCGGATGTTATCAAAAAATGGATGACAAATAAAGATTCATTCGATTT
The DNA here is from genome assembly GCA_009784525.1 of Erysipelotrichales bacterium. GTDB lineage: Bacteria > Bacillota_I > Bacilli_A > Acholeplasmatales > WRBM01 > WRBM01. The sequence goes on from WRBM01000034.1 coordinate 7,385, forward strand.
TTATAGTTTATGGGAAGAATTATCAAATCCTGATTTTAATTCGGCGGAATTTTGCCGAATTAAAATTGAAGAGCTAGGATATAATGCTTTTGTAATGACACCGACCAAATGGAAAAAACTTACAAACGCAATCGGGATTATTCCAAGCGCCGGTAAATACAGCGAGGGAACGTTTGCTCATCCTGATATTGCCTTAGAGTTTGCGAGTTGGATTGATTCAAGATTTAAACTCTACCTAATAAAAGAGTTTCAAAGACTAAAAGGCGAAGAACAAAAACAACTTGAATGGTCGGCTAAAAGAGAACTTGCCAAAATAAATTATGTAATCCATACGGATGCAATTAAGGAAAATTTGATTTTCCCATTACTTACTAAAGATCAGATTAATCATGTATATGCCAATGAGGCAGATATGCTGAATGTGGCATTATTCGGAAATACCGCATCAAACTGGTCTAGAAATAATCCTGATAAAAAAGGAAATATGAGGGATTATGCAAGTATAGAACAATTATTGGTTTTAGCCAATATTGAAAGTTATAATGCCATCTTGATTGAACAAGGTTTACCACAAGCACAAAGAATAGTCTTATTACATGAAACAGCCAAAAAACAACTGGAAACTTTGACATTGTCAATAACAAACAAAAAGAAAATCACTAAGCAGATTACTTAAGAATAAAGTTAATGAAAAAAATCCAGTAAATTGAATGGGGCTGTAATTATTTAGAGTTTAGAAATAAACGCTGAATAATTACAGCCCCTTATGCTTTATTAAGGTATTCTTCAAGTGTTATATTTTGATTATAAATTGCCTTAGCGTGCTTTAAACCAACATAACGATAGTGCCAGGGTTCAAAATGATAGCCAGTTATATCTTCTTTTCCTTCAGGATAGCGAAGAATAAAGCCGAATTTATAGGCATTTTCCAATAAAAAATCATAAATTGGATAATCACCCATTTCTGGAATTAAACCTATTTCTAAAAGCGAAATATCTAAAGCTAAACCAGTTTGGTGTTCGCTTTCTCCTGGTAGTGCCTGATAAGGACTATTAACATAAATACTTTGTTGATAATAATAACTTCTGAAACCAGAAAAAGCTTGTATATCAAAGTTGTTTTTTAAAGCAACTCTTTTTAGTTTTTTATATTGTTCATAAACTTCTTTATTGATATAAACCGGGCGAGATATTTGATTGTTTTCAATATAAACTAAATCTTTAGGAAAATAATCTTCATTTAAATAATAATTTTTATTAACTAAAATCAGAAGGCTATCAAGATTTGTTGCGGGATTTTTTTCGCTGTCGGCTTTTACTCTTGAACAAGTAAAAATAATAATTATTGAAATAGCTACAAGTAAATACTTTTTCATGTCTTCACCGCAATTATTGTTGGAAATAATCGCCAAAATATGATAAAATTAAAGGGTATTGTCTGAAGGGAAGCGTAAAATTTGAAAAAAGTTATTTTAATCGATGGAAATTCGCTGATGTATCGTGCTTATTATGCAACAGCTTACAATAAAGAAAATATTATGAAAAATTCTAAAGGTCAATGGACTAATATGATTTATGGCTTTGTCCGGATCTTTGAAAAATTGGCGAATTCTGACTTTGACGGTATAATGGTCGCTTTTGATAAAGGCAAAAAAACCTTTCGTCATGAGATGTTTAAAGAATATAAAGATGGTAGAAAACCGATGCCAGATGAATTACGCAGTCAAATTCCTTTGTTGCATCAATATTTAGAATTAATAAATGTCAAAAGCTTTATGATTGATAATTATGAAGCAGATGATATTATCGGTACGCTCGCTAAAAAATTAAGTTCTCAAAATATTAAGACCCAGATTATTTCCTCGGATAAGGATTTATTACAATTAATTGATAACAATATAACTGTTTCTCTTACTAAAAAAGGACTAACAGATTTAGAAAATTTTGATCCTGCTCATTTGATGGAAGTTTATAAGCTAAGTAGCGCTCAAATGCTTGATTTAAAGGCTTTAATTGGCGATCCTTCGGATAACATATCAGGCATTAAAGGCGTCGGTGAGAAAACAGCTTTAAAATTGTTAGAGAAATATATTACTTTAGACGAAATATTAACTAATGCTGGCGAGATAGCTGGTAAGGTTGGAGAATTAATTAGAACGCATAAAGAAGATGCTATATTAAGCCGCACGCTTGCGACTATTTTTCTTGAAGTACCACTTGATTTTGAAATTAGTGACTTAAAGCGAAAAGATTATAATGAAGAAGCTTTGTTTGCTTTTTATCGGGAAATGGATTTCCATTCGCTGATTAAAAATAAAGTTATTCCTAATGAATCCACAAAGGAATTTGTTTTTGAAGTTATTGAAGATATTTTTAAGCTAAAGGAAATTTTAATTGATAACAGTGCTTTATATTTAGAAACAGATTTCGATAATTATCATCAAGCTGAAGCAATTGGTTTTGGTTTAACTAATAAAAATGGCAACTTTTTTATTCCTTTTGAGATGTTAGAATTATCGATTGATTTTCAGTTGTTTCTCTCAGATAAAACAATGCGAAAAAATGTTTATGATTATAAAAAGATTCATGTAATGCTTAAGTATCGTGGTTTTGAGTTAGAAGGAGTTGTTTTTGATTTATTATTAGCCGCTTACTTAATTAATCCGTTATTCACGAAAGAAGACTTTACAGTCATTTGCAATCATTTTGACTATTGTGAACTTGGTTATGATCAAGCAGTTTATGGTAATAATCGGCGCAATCTTCCTGACTTAACGTTAGCTAAAAAACACATTGCTCAAAAAGCCTTAGCTATTTTTCAGTTAAAGTCTTTATTGGAAACTAAAATAGTTGAAAATAAGCAAGAAGTTCTTTTTCATGAAATTGAAGTTCCTTTATCGAGAGTTTTAGGCGATATGGAAATTGCAGGCATTAAAATTGATCTTTTGGAGCTAGAACAACAAAAAGCGATTTATGAAACAGAAATCCAAATTCTTAGCGAAGAAATTTATCAAATTGCTGGAAAGAATTTTAATATAAATTCCACAAAACAACTTGGTGAATTATTGTTTGTTGATCTTAATTTAACAACGGGAAAGAAGAATAAAACAGGTTATAGCACTGACTCAGATACTTTAGAAAAACTTAGAGATAAGCATCCAATCATTGAAAAATTAATCGAGTATCGCATTCTTACTAAATTAAATAGTACTTATATTGAAGGTTTGAAAAATACAATCGGCAAAGAATCAAAAGTCCATACAATCTATAAACAGGCCTTAACTCAAACCGGACGATTATCTTCAATTGAACCTAACCTTCAGAATATTCCGATTCGCACAGAACGAGGTAGGAAAATAAGAAAATTCTTTATTCCAGAAAAATCAAACAGTTTATTTTTAGCTTGCGATTACTCACAAATAGAATTGCGGGTGCTTGCTCATTTAGCTGATGTTGCCAAATTAATTAGCGCTTTTAACAATGATGAAGATATTCATGAAAAAACCGCAAAAGAAATCTTTGGTGAAGTTAATAGCGATTTAAGACAAAAAGCTAAAGCAGTTAACTTTGGAATTATCTATGGTATCAGCAGTTATGGTCTAAGTGAAGATGTTGGTATTAGTCCGAAAGAAGCTAAGCAATTTATCGAAAAATATCTAGAAGTTTATCCGGAAATAAAAAAATACATGGATGATATCATTACTTTCACTAAAGAATTTAAATTTGTTAAAACAGTAATGAATCGAAAAAGATATATTCCGGAAATTGAAAGCAGTAACTTCATGATTCGTGAGTTTGGCAAAAGAACAGCGATGAATGCACCAATTCAAGGTAGTGCTGCAGATATTATAAAAAAAGCAATGGTCGATATTGCTAGAGAACTTCAAGCTCAAAAGTTACGTTCAAAACTTTTACTTCAGGTTCACGATGAATTAATTTTAGAAGTTGAAGAGAGTGAGCTTTTGCAGGTTGAGAAAATAGTAAAGACGAAGATGGAACAAGTAGTTAATTTAAAAGTGCCTTTAAAGGTTTCTATCGATGTCGGAAAAAATTGGTATGAGGTGTAAAATATGGAAATGATTAATAAAAGAAGAAGTGTCAGAAGTTTTAAAACAGAAAAATTGAAACAAGATGAAATACTTTTAATCTTAAAAGCAGGAATGCAAGCGCCGTCAGCTAGAAACCAACAACCCTGGTATTTTATGGTCGTAGAAGATTTAAAGCTAATTAAGGAATTAAAAGAGGTTTCACCAGGGGCTAAAGCGATTGAAAATGCTCCATGCGTAATTGCGCTTTTAATGAAAGATGATCAGGAAATGACAGCGGCTAGCCTTGTTCAACAAGATATGGGAGCTTGTATGCAAAATATGCTTTTAGAAGCGACATCTTTAAATATCGGTAGCGTTTGGATTGGTATTTATCCCCTAGAAGCAAGAAGTCAGGCTGTCGCAAAAATTATTGAAGCTGAAAAACGAGTGTTTGCGCTTGTGGCTTTTGGTTATCCAAGTGATCCAGAAGTCTTTAAATTTGTGGATCGGTTTGATTCAGAAAGGATAAGTTGGAAATAATGCCTGAATTACCTGAGGTAGAGACTGTTGTACAAAGCCTGAAAAAGGTTTTACTAGGCAAAAAAGTCTCTGATATTGAAGTTAAATATAATAAAATTATCAGAATGCCTGTTGATGATTTTAAAGAAAAACTAATCGGCTTGGAAATCAAGGATATTACTCGTAAAGCTAAATACTTGATTTTTGACTTTGGTGATTTGAGTATGGTCTCTCATTTAAGAATGGAAGGTAAATTTCATTATAATTTAAATAAAAGAGACAGTTACGGTAAGCATGAACATATCATTTTTTACTTTTCTGATGGTTCAGAATTAATTTATGATGATGTCAGAAAATTTGGTGAAATGCATTTAAAAAATAATCAGGAACTATTTCTGACAGAACCTCTTAAAAAACTGGGTCCGGACGCTAATACTGATATTGATCAGAAAATATTTGCGAAAGCCTTAAAGAAAACAATACCAGTTAAAAGTTTTCTCTTAGACCAGACAATTATTGCTGGAATCGGCAATATTTACGCTGATGAAATTCTTTTTGATTCAAAAATTCATCCTTTACGTCCCGCAAATAGTTTAACATCAGAAGATCTGAGGCGTATTTTAGGCGCTTCTAAGACGGTTTTAAATAAAGCGATAAACTTAGGCGGAACGACAATTAAAAGCTTTTCTTCGGGCGATATTAGCGGTCTTTTTCAAAATGAACTTTGTGTTCATACTAAAAAAGGCGAAGCGTGTCCAACTTGTCAGACGATAATCGAAAAGATTAAAGTTGGTGGCAGAGGTACTTATTTTTGTTCTGTCTGCCAGAAATAAATTTGACTTTATCGACAAATTTTGTTAAAATAATTTATCATGAATCGTGGTGTTAGTTTTGAGTCTGATAATTGGTCTGACTGGAAATATTGCCTCTGGCAAATCAACAGTCTCTAAAATGTTTCAAGAAAGAAACATTATTGTTTTAGATGCGGATAAAATAAGTCGTGAACTTTTGAGGAAAGGCAATATTGCTTATTATCAGGTAATCGAAAAGTTTGGTTCGAAAGTATTAACCCCCGATAAAGAATTGAATCGTCAACTTTTAAAACAAATGATTTTTAAAGATAATACTAAAAAAGTGATGCTAGAAGCGATAATTCATCCTTTAGTAAAACAAGAAATATTAACAAAAATTGCTTTATTAAAGAAAGAGCCAATTATTGTTTTAGATATTCCTTTGTTATTTGAGGCAGGATATCAAAATATCTGTCACTTAATAATTACTGTTTATACGGAAAAAGGGGTTCTGCTAGAACGGCTCTTAAGCAGAGATAAAATTAGTGTAGAATTAGCTGAAAAAATCTTTAGTTCACAAATGGAGCCTGAACAAAAATCAGAACTGGCTGATTATAAAATAGATAACTCTGACTCTTTTGCAAACACAGAAACGCAATTAACAAATATCTTAAAGAAAGTAGGTGAAAGATATGGGATACAAACAAACATCAGAAAACCATCGTAATCCTGATCTTAAAACCAGATATTACGCAAACTCCTTAAATGAAACCATTGATGAAGTATTAGCTTTAACAGAGAAGTTCGGCTATATAGTTATCAATGATAACAGGAATTTTAAAGAGTTATTAGTTAGAAATAGCAAATTTGCGATGACGGTAACTTTTTACATGGTATCGGCTCGTGTAACAGCGGTTGATATATTAGTTGGTTATCGCGGACTTTTAGATTTTGGTTATAGTAAAAAGGAAATCATTAGTTTTTTTACAGCTCTTAATAAAAAATTAACCATAAAGCGAGGTTAAACTTATGGAGAAGTTTACACTCTTAACGCCTGTTAAGATGATTTCTGGATTCAGCTTATCCGGAACTGATATTAAAACTTTAACTTTACTATACCAGCCGCTTATTGGTAGTCAGTCAGTAATGCTTTATTTAACAATCCTTAATTTGTTGGACAGACAAGTAGGATTTAAAGAGCTTTACGCGAGAACATTAGCTGATCTTTTGAACTGTAATATTACACAGCTGAACGGTTTTAAAGATAAATTAGAAGGTATTGGTCTACTAAAAACTTATCAGAAGGATGAATCATATTTGTTATGTTTAAATCCGCCAATGACAGCTAAAGATTTTTTAACTAGCGGTATTCTTGGTGAATTTTTACATCGCAGTCTTGGTGATTTGGAGTTTAATGCACTAGTAGAAAATTTTCATTTAAAACAAATTGACAGAAAAAACTATCAGGAAGTTACTAAGACTTTTGATCAAGTTTTTGAGATTGAAGAAAATCTTGATTCACCAAAAATAAAAGGTTTTATTGCGGGAAAAAAACAAAACAAATCTTTGATTGTCCAATATTCAGGTTTTGATTATCAGGCTTTTTTAAATATGTTACCTAAAAAGCCTTTAAAGAGTAATTTAAAAAGTTTTGAGAAACAAATCATCGAAGTTGCTTATCTTTATAGTCTTAATCAAGATGAATTGGCAAAAATAATTAAACCTTATCTTGAGGCGGAAATCAATTTTAAAGATTTAGCGGCTGATGCCAGAAATTTTTATGAAGCGAAAATGCTTAAAACCAAAGATCAGGCGCAAGCAAATACGATATTTGATACCATTAAAAATCTTAATATGCGGGATTTATTATTTCACCAGATTGGCAGAGAGCCTTTGATTCAGGAATTGGAAATGATCAAAAATCTCGTTCGCACCAACTTAATCAGCGAAGAAACAATCAATTTTTTGATTTTATTTGTTTTAAAGAAAAAAGATAATACTTTGCAAAGCTATAAATATCTGGAGATAGTCGCTAAGGACTGGCAGGCAAAAGGAATTACTTCCGCAGAAAGTGCGCATGAATACTTAATGAGCGAATATGATGTTAAAAAAACTAACCGTCAGGCTACTAAAAAGAAAACAGAGGAGGCTCCTTGGCTTAAGGAGTTTATGAAAAACCTATGAGAAAATTGGAAAGTACACAAAAAACTTATATCAGTGAAATCAGAAAAGCAATCAAAGATTTTGCTAATGCAAAAGATCTTGATGATTTTCAGGCTATAACAGTATTTAATTATTTAAATGCGCTAAAAAATTGTGTTGATTGCCAGGGCTTAAACACCTGTGCACAGGCTAATGTAGGTTTTAAACCAGTTTTGAATGAAGAAACTTTTGAGCTTTTAAAAAAGCCTTGTAAATATGAAGTTATCCGTCAGGAGCTTAAAAAAAGCGAAGAACTCCAACAAAGCTATTTTTTTCCAAAAGCTTTATCGCAAGCAAAAATCAATGAGTATCGTCTTGATTCTGTTAAGCGTAAGAATATTCATCATAAGGCTTGTGCTTTTTTAAATGAAATGATGAATGGCCGAGAAGTTAAGGGCATGTATATTTATGGTTCTTTTGGAGTAGGCAAAACGTATTTATGCGCTTGCTTGTCTAATGAATTAGCTAAAGCGGGGATTGCTAGTATCTTAGTTTATTTCCCTGATTTTATCAGAAACTTAAAGTCTTCCTTTGAAAACAATAGTGTTGAAGAGAAAATTAATCATTTTAAGACAGTTCCGGTTTTATTTATTGACGATTTAGGTAGTGAAAATATTACGCCTTGGGTCAGAGATGAAATATTAGGTCCGATATTGCAATATCGCTATCTCAATGGCAGTCCGACATTTATCACTAGTAATCTGACGATGCAACAATTACTTGAACATTTAGCAGACGCTGGCAAAACTAGTGATAACTACAAAGCGGGGCGGATAATATCAAGAATTAAGGAACTGACAATTCAGGTTGAATTATAAAGAAAATTAAAAATTTGAAAAAAAGGCTTTATTTTCTTGTTACAAGATGATATAATAAATGTTGCGAAATTAATTATGCAGTTTGTAATTATTGATGAATTTATATAAATTAAGTTGTTTAGAAGGAGGATTCTTATGATTTGGGTAGATTATTTGGTTCTTTTAGTTAGTTTCTTATTAATAATTTCGGTTTTACTTCAAAACTCTAAAGATGATATTAAAGATGCTTTTAGTGGCGAAAAGTCAGAATTATTTAAAAATCAAAAATCACGTGGAATTGAGGTCATACTGAACAGAGCGACAGTTGTCTTAGCTTTGGTTTTTGTTGCGCTGGTTTTTGTTTCTCTAAGCATTAATCGCTTTCCATTAAATTTATAAAATTTAAAAGAAAAAAAGAACCCACATATGCGCGGGTTTTTTTATGCGTAATTTTTTAAAAAGTAGTAATCAAGAAAATATAGTATAAATATTAATAATATATGAGTATTCTCTAAAATCACTTATGTTTTATTAGAAATCGTAAAAGATATATTTAAAAAGAAAGGTTGACAATCAATGAACAATGATCAAAGAAATTATTCATTAGGTGAAATAATAATAAAGAAAAATCGCTTGCTTGTCAGCTGGAATCAAGAAACTGACTTTGCTTGGATACCAGTAGGTCCATTAGCTGAAAAAATTGAAGAAGGGCATTATGTTAAGGGATATTTAGATAATAAAGGTTTTGTGATTACGGAAATTATTGCTCACAAAGCTGATCCTGAGGCAGCAATCTTAAGAGCAATAGAAGAAAAAGGCGTTCAGACTGAATTCAGTAAAGAAACACTTTTAGAACTGGAAAAGGTAAAAGAGTTTGTTAGCGCTGAAGACCTAGTTGGTAGAACAGACTTTACACAAGGTAATGTTGTAACAATCGACTCAGAAGATGCGAAAGATTTAGATGACGCTGTTTCAGTTGCTAGATTAGCCAATGGCAATTATTTACTTGATGTACATATCGCTGATGTCAGCCATTATGTAAAAGAGTTCACGGCGTTAGATAAAGACGCCTATAGACGGGGAACGAGTATTTATATGGCTGACCGGGTAATACCAATGTTGCCAAAGACTTTATCAAATGGTATTTGTTCTCTTAATGAAAATATTGAAAGATTAACGCTTACTTGTCGCATGGAAATCAATAGTGGCGGAACAGTAATCGACTATCAAATTAGCCCAAGTTTTATCAAAACAAAATTTCGGATGACTTATACTAATGTAAACCGAATATTAGCTGATGATAAAAGTGATGATTTAAATAAATATAAAGATTTAGTTCCGATGTTTTTTCAAATGAATGAGTTAGCCGCTATTCTTAGAAAGAAAAGAGAAGCCAGTGGAGCGATTAATTTTGAAACAGTAGAATCTTATATTGTTTTAAACGATAAAAGACATGTTGTGGAAATCAAAGAGCGCACAAGGCATGAAAGTGAGAAACTGATTGAAGAATTTATGCTTCTGGCAAACGAAACAGTTGCTAAACATATTTCTAAAATGAAACTACCATTTATTTATCGGGTACACGAAGATCCGGAAGCCGAAAAGGTAATCAGAGCTTTAGATGTCATTTCCGCAATGAATATTTTCAAATCAGCTCCAGGAAATCCTGTTAAAAGGATTAGACAAGCTTTAAATCATGTTAAAGATACGGAAATGGAAAAGACAGTAAGTCAGTTATTTTTACGTAGTATGGCTAAGGCCCGTTATAGTGAAGATAACATTGGTCACTTTGGTTTGGCTTTTAATTATTATACGCATTTCACGTCGCCAATAAGAAGATATCCGGACTTAGTTGTGCATCGCTTATTAAGACGCTACTTATTTGATAAGAAAATGCCGACTGACCGCTCAAAAGAAATGGAAAAAATGAATCGGATTGGACTTCAAACTTCAAAAACGGAAAGAACGGCCATTGATTTAGAGCGAGAAGTAGAATCAATTTATAAAGGAAGATATCTGAAGAATTTTATCGGCAAGGATTTTGTTGGTCGGGTTTCTTCAGTAACTGCTTTTGGTTTGTTTGTGGAACTAGATAATACTTGTGAAGGACTAATTCATGTTAGTAGTCTTCCTGGTTATTATCATTTTCTGGAAAACCTGATGATTTTAGTTAATGAAAGAAATAAGGAATGTTTTCAATTAGCAGATAAATTGTTAATTAGGGTGGAAGATGTAGATTTTGAATCCGGTAAAGCGAATTTTAGGTTATTAAAAGCTTTGAATCCGCATAAGTTTGTGCCGGAAAAGAAAGCAAAGGGAAAGAAAAATGAAAATCGTCGCGCAAAACAAAAGAATAAGTTTTGATTATTTTATTTTTGAAACCTATGAGTGCGGAATCGTATTAATGGGTACAGAAATCAAATCTGTTCGTTTAGGGAAAGTAAGTATTAATGAAAGCTTTGTAGTATTTAAAAATAATGAAGCTTTTCTTTTTAATGCGACGATAGCTAAATATCCATTTGGAAATATCTTTAATCATGATGAAACCAGAAACAGGAAATTACTTTTACATAAAAATGAGTTGTTGAAAATGGCACTTAAAGTAAAAAAAGAAGGATATACAGTGATGCCTGTCAAACTTTATTTTAAGGGTTCCCTTTTAAAAGTTGAAATTGCTTTATGTAAAGGAAAAAAACATTATGATAAGCGTGAAGATCTTAAAGCTAAGGATCAACAAAAGCGCATAGATAAGGCAACAAAATATTATTAAAGTATAAATTATTTTTTGTTCATTAGGAATTTCTATTTTCATCTTATAAATTAAAAATAATTCTTGTTTTTACTAAATTTTAGTGCTATAATAACCTCATATTCTTAACAAGAATTTAAGTGAAAAATGAGCATCTTGGTAAGAGAACTAATCGCTTATTCCAGACCAAGACAGGAAGCTTATTAGTTCAGATATTAATGCCAGTTTAAATATAATGGCAAAAAGTAAACCCAAAGACAATGAAGTAATTCAAAATCTGAGGAATAGCGGTCTAACAACACCCATAAGATTACAAGTAACACTGTAATTTCTTATAAAGATAGGCATCAGCCCGTAACGAAAATTTATTTTCGTTTTGTTCTTTCATATATTATTATTGCGAGAGGGCGTTAACATGGAAAAAATACTTATTGTCGAATCACCTTCAAAATCAAAGACAATAGAAGGCTATTTAGATAATGGCTATAAAGTTCTTTCTTCAAAAGGACATGTCAGAGATTTATCAACAAGAGGTGAAGGTGGTCTTGGGGTTGAGGTTCAAAATGAATTTAAGCCAATGTATGAGATTGCTAAGGATAAAAAGGAATTAGTTAATGATTTAATCAAGCAATGCAAAAACAAAGAAGTTTATATCGCAACTGACCCCGACCGGGAAGGTGAAGCAATTGGTTTTCATTTAGCGGAAATCTTAGGGCTTGATCATGATAAAGCTAACCGGGTTATCTTTAATGAGATTACTAAAAAGGCTGTATTACAAGCGATGGCAAATCCGCGTAAATTAGATATGAATTTAGTTAACAGTCAGGAAACAAGAAGAATTATTGATCGGATTATTGGTTTTAAACTCAGTAAACTTTTACAGAGCAAAATAAAATTAAAAAGTGCAGGAAGAGTTCAAAGTGTTGCTTTAAAATTAATTTGCGAACTGGAAAATCTAATTCGGGCCTTTATTCCAGAAGAATATTATGAAATATTCGGTTATTTTCCTAATTTTAAGACTAAGCTTAATAAGTATAAAAATGAAAAAATTGAAATCAAATCGCTTGAAGAAGCGATGCAGATTTTAAAAGCGCTTAAAAAGGAATTCTTAGTCGATAAAATTGATTTTAAAGAGTATAGTGTTGATAGTAAAGCGGCTTATATCACTAGTACTTTACAACAAGATGCGGCTAATAAACTAGGCTTTTCTTCATCTAAAACTATGAAAGTTGCACAAGCGCTTTATGAAGGTAAAAAACTGGGAGTGGAAACAACAGGTTTGATTACTTATATGCGTACTGATAGCGAACGTTTAAGTGATGATTTTGTTTCTGAGACAAAAGCATTAATCGAAAAAGAGTTTGGCAAAGAATATCTTGGGGTTGTAAAAGTCAAAAATCAAAAGAATTCGCAAGATGCCCATGAAGCCGTAAGACCAACAGATATTAACATGAAACCAGATGATATTAAAGAGTTTCTTACTAAAGATGAATATCGACTTTATAATTTAATCTATAACCGGGCATTAGCTAGTTTAATGAGTAAAGCTCGTTATCGAACGCAAAAAGTTTATTTAACTAATAATGACTATACTTTTGAGGCAGCCTTTACTAATAACCTTTTTGATGGTTATTTACGAGTTTACAAAGATGATGAAAATGAAATGTCTAAGTTTATCGATCTTAAAGAAGGTATGTTGCTGACTAGTGATAAAATTGAATATGTGCAAAACTTTACAAAACCGAAGAGTCGCTATACGGAAGCAAAGCTAATTAAAGAGTTAGAGGAATTAGGGATTGGCAGACCGTCAACTTACGCTACGGTCGTTAAAACTATTCTTGACAGAGGATACGTTGAATTAGAGAAAAAGAATTTTATTCCAACAGAAAATGGTTTTTTAGCTTATAATAAACTGGAAGAATACTTTAATTCGATAATTAACGCTGACTTTACTGCAGAAATGGAACAAAGCCTTGATGATATATCCACAAAAAAAGCCGATAAAACAGGTGTGATTAGCGAGTTTTATAATACTTTTATGCCTTTATTTTCTGATGCGCAACAAAAAATGGAAAAAATAGCTCCTATCATTCTTGATGAAACTTGTCCGGAATGTAGTTCTTCACTTGTTAAGCGGAAAGGGCGTTATGGTGATTTTACTGCCTGTAATAACTATCCGGCTTGTCGTTATGTAAAAAAGGACTTTGTAGAAAAGTACCACGAAACAAAATGTCCTAAATGTGAAGGACTTTTAGTTGAAAGAGTCGCAAGAAAAGGTAAGAATCGCGGGAAAACTTTTTATTCTTGTAAGAACTATCCGAAATGTGAATTTATTTTAAACGAGCAGGAAAAGAAAGAATAATTAAATAGGCTAAGAACAAAACGAAAATAAATTTTCGATATGGGACTGTAATTATTTAGAGTTTAGAAATAAACGTTGAATAATTAGAGCCCCCTTTTTTTTGGAATAGGAAACTCTATTTTCATCAAGCATATGCAAGAATTTTGCTCAAAATCATTCTCAAAATTACAGTTTTATTTGCTTTATCTAGAACGTTTTCTAAAAGGAAAAAAAGTTTAAATTAATCCTTGTTTTTAC
>WRBM01000035.1 GCA_009784525.1 Erysipelotrichales bacterium
AAACCTCCTGTTTTCACAGTAGCAACCACTAATCCAACAGCTAGTGCCGCAGTTCCTATAGCCTTTAATACTGGAGACTGATTATCTAGCCATTCGCTTAATCTCGATGTTTTCCTATTAATTGCCTGAAAGAAAGCATTATTCATAAATATCCGCCATCTGGCCTGAAACCAAGTCAGTTCTCCTGAATCATAATATAGCGGTATACTTGTATTGATATTACCACTATTATACACCAAACTAACCGGATTCGCAACTGTTAATAGATAAGAATTTAAACTATTTGGTATAATTGCCCTCTCGGCCATATCTTCCGGGCTCTCTGGTGTTATATATTGCCTCATCAATGGCGAATAATAACGGCCTTCTATCCAATAAAGCTGAGTCTCAGAATCATAGTACTGTGATTTCCATCTCAAAGGGTTTCTGACCCCAATATGATTAGGATGACTTTCAGCTGTAATGACAGTATTTCCCTCAGGAGTCCTCACCGTAATTGTATGGTTCCCAAAGGCTTCATACTCATACGTAATCAGCACCCCAACAAAGTTATCACTTCTGATTCCTACGATATTTCCAGTTGTATCTTTAATATAATAATATGGAAACTCTTCAGTTCTCAGCTGATCGTTTGGGATAAAAGGATTATCAAAACCCCTGGCCATAAAACCAACTACTTCATCTAAATCATAAATAAATCTGATATATCGATTGGCAGTTTCTCTTTCCGCAAGTAATTTATTTCCGTCATGGTAATAATCGATTGTTCTTCCTAAACTAACCTTCCTGAATCTGACTCCCTGATTATTATAGCTGTATGTTCCTCTACCCGCAAAATCTAAAAGCAGGCTACCTCTGGTATATGTTAATGTTGTGCCATTATAATTTGTGCAATTGCCAAGATTATCATATTCAAAACTTAAACTGTTTCCAATTGGCGACACAATAGTCCTTAACTGACCATTCTGATAATTATAATTTGTAATGACTCCGTTAATCACAGGCTCAAACATCGGTCCTACGACACTCGCATTATTATCAATTTCCTCCGAATTGATTGAGCCATCTGTATTATATGTAAATCTTCTGCCTACTCTTTTCGAATTATCGCCAGAAATTTCAGTTAGTAATCTGCTACAAGCATCGTATGTATTAAAAATGTTAAGGTTATAGTGTTGATTTAAAATAGTAATTATAATTTCGCGCTCATAACTATTTCCGCCTGTAGAAACACCAGAATTTAACATCTGATAACTGATATCTTGCATATTTGTACCAGAAACATTAATTTTAATACCCGTTCCAGGTATATAAGTATATGTTTCGGTCATAGTTCTTACATTTTCCATCGACAATCGAATCCGATCGGTAGTAACTTTACCAGAAGGCCTTCCAAAAACATCATAACTATATTTTATGTTAATCGAATTCTGCCAGGTAATCTCTTCATGGGTCTCTATTATTCTCGGATTTATAAAATACTGGTCATCGAAAGCTATTCTTGTCCGGAATTGATTATGATGAGTAAAATTAGTCATCGTATGAAGCGTGCCATTTGTTTGAGATTCAATTCTCAAATGTCCTTCTATTTCATAGTCAGTTACTTCATTGCCATCGCTATACCTAAAAATATAATTCCTGTTTTCAAACGGATCCCGATAGCTTGTTATTTCCGCTGCGCTTTCACTTTCCGCAAGATTTTGCCTGCTAAAAACTAATAATGAATTATTTTCATTAATTCTTTCGACCATTTCATATTTGTTAGAGTTGACTGTTACTGTATCAGGAGCTGATAAAAGTCTAAATTGTCTAGCTGTCACAATACCGGCATTTCTATTAATGGTCATCTCAGAGACCAGTCTTCTTGAATTTCCAGCTTGAACATAGTTTTTAATCAAATCACCAAACTGACTATATTCGTAGGAAAACCCAGAATTATTTCCTTCTGAATTGATTTGTTCAAGTCTTCCAACTTTATCATAATTCAAGACATTTCTCGCTATCTGATTATTTCCTAAGCTATTTGATCCCCGAACATTATCTGTTATAGAGTTTAGTTTGTCAAAGAAGTTATTTTGTGTATAATTGAGTTGATACATCAGATTATTATCCCTTTGATTAGCTATATTGAAAACTTCAAACTGTGAAAAACGAACTTGTCCGAAAGGATCCGAAAATAATGTAGTATTCTGTTTTAATCCAGCTCTTTCTGTATAGGCATAAACGGAATCATTTATTGTATGAACAAATCTTTCGTTAAGAATATTAGCTGGTGCATCATTAGGTGGAACTGTGGTTTTTGTGGAAGCTCCCCAGTTGTTATATGTATAAAAATCCTGAACTCCATACTCATCTAAGGTCATACGCAGACGACCTTGAAAGTCAGTCCTGATAAACATCATAGTTTCTCTTCTGTCAAGTCTCGCTCTTTGACGCATATCAATACAATCTGGATTACCCCTTACTAAATTAAAAGTTGTTTCTGTAATCATTTTGTCGTCAGCCGATCTCGCTTCTCCGAAGAATTCACAGGTGCTGTCATTGCCAAAAAATGCGACTGGCCAACTATTCTGATTGAAAAAGATAAACCTGGCACTTGAGACAAGTATTTTCCAAGTTCCCTCACTTGCTGAAAAAACAAAGTGAGCACCTGTTCTTTTCATAAAACTATTATAAGTTGACTGAACATCACTTTCTGTAATATAAAAATCGGTATTTATCCTTATTCCTCTTTCAAATGGAGTGAAGGTGTCCCAAAAGCCGATCAGATCAATATTTTCTAAAATTTCCCTATGCCTTACTGTTCCGTTTGGTCTGAATTCGGTCGCTGTCAAAAATAATTCAGCTCTTTCACCATAAGTTATTTTCATTCCGACAAGTAATAATGTATTCCCATCTACGCCACCAGGAAACGAAAGCCTTAAATCACTTAAATCTTTACCAGATATCCTGACCTGAACTTCTACATATTGCCAGACACCGATTGCGGTATTGTCAAATGTTCCTAAATTTTCTTCTGTTCTGTTCGGACTTAATGACCTTGATTCAATTTTCACTAAATTTCTGCTTAATCGTTGATCTAATCGCAGCCAGAAACTAATCACAAAGTTATCAAAATGTTGATATTTTCTGTTACGATAGTTTCTAATATTTGACCAATTTGCATTAAAAAGGTTCGCACTGGAATAATCAGCGTTTCTTATCGTTATTTGATGAGCTCTGTCACCGTTGATAATCTGAAAACTACTTCCCTGAGCCAACATATTAACACCTGGTCTTTTTTCCAACTCCCTTAATCCAGAAGGAGTTGGCTCTAAAACCGATGTTAAAAAACCCTTTTGATTAAAATGATAATCAAGGCTGACATTTCTTTCATTTGTGATGGTTGTCCGGTTAAAATTATCACGATAAAGAAATCGGTTTTCAACAATTCTCTCATTTGCTGTGAAACTAATATCTGTTACTTCGCCAACATAAGGTACATCCAAAGGTCCGCTTACCCTTAACAAACCTCTTCTGACAATAGTGGCCCTTGCGATTCCGGATTCAATCAGAGATACTTTATTGATTCCTTCAGTCTGACCTGTTTCATAAATGATTCTGATTGCCTCACTATCTCTTGTATCATAAAGTCCTCTGATTCTTTGCGTACTCGCAAAGTAAAAGATATGCATTACCTGCTCTCCTTCACCACTAGCCCGTCTTGCGATTGTCCTTAAGTTATTGTTTCGGTCATATTGATAATGATAAGTCTGATAAACTCTGCCATTTGCCAGATATTGCATTTCACTTAAAAAACGATTGCGATATAAAAATCTTACTCTTCTTGTCGGTCTTCTGGAATCAAAGACTTCATGTAAAAAGCCATTTTGATAGGTGTAGGTTTTACGAATAGCGGCATTTTCTCCGGAAATACTTGCGGTCAGACGACCAGTCACATCAAATTCCAATCTGTTTCCCGTTTCATCTGTTATTACCCGATTTGTAATACCTGGTCCTTCGCCATTCATCGTTAAAGTAAGATTAAGTCCTGAAGTATCATAGTAATAAAATACATTTCCGATAACACCCATGAAAATAAACTCATGCATAATTCCTGACTCATCAAAATATTCAAAAATATTACGCTGACCAACAGGAGTATGTCTTTGGATTAGTATCTGTTCAAGATTCAATTTCCAATAGCCACCTATGGCTCTCATAAATCTTGTTGTTAATGTTGGATTATAAATATGGCTGATATTAATCTGATAATTTTTATCGCCAGTACTTAAGGCAGGGATTTCTGCGAGCACCACCCCTGTTCTGACATTCGCCGTAACTAATGCGTTTTTCAGTTCATATTTTGTTCTGGTATGGTTAACATGCTCAATCATCTTAAAAACCTCCCAGTTTTAATTCCTCAATTACTTCCTTAATGACATCTGAATCTTTTAATAAAGTAACTTCTGTCGCACCTTCTACTAAAACATTTCGGTTTCCTCTTCCAGGAATAAAGATAAAATCCCCTCTTTTTGCATGAAGGATGGCCGTTTTAATAGCTTCTTTACGATTTACAATAATTTCGGATTCTACTGAATCTCCTAGATAACCTTGTAATTCCTGACAGATTGTTAAAGGATCTTCATTGGCATTATCTAAGGTTGTAAGAATTACGTAATCAGCATAATTCTTTAAATAATCCATTGCTCTTTTTCTGAATTTTCCTCTTTCAGTAATATAAGTCGATGACGAAAAAATATCATCCCACCCTAAAAAGCCCGTTCCTGATGCGCCCGTAACGACTGTAATTCTATCAATCTCTCCTCTTTGTTTATACTCTGAAAGAATTTCCAATGCTGGACCAAGATAGACATCTAACATTACCATCCGATTATTAAATCTAAACATCTCTTCTCTTCCCGGACTAATAATATCAAAGATTATATCCTGAAATTTTTCCGGACAGAAAATGTCAAGCGCTTCTAAAATTGATATTGCACAAGTCATATTAAAAGCATTAAAAGGCATAAGTAATTCAGTCTCAAAAACATAATCATTGCCTTTTACAATAAATTTAGTAAGCATATTCCAAACTGAGTGTTCACAAAAATAAAGATAAGCATCAAGTTTGTTTATTGGCACATCCTTTTGTTCGGCTGTATATTGTGAACTATAAGTAAATTTCTCTTTATCATTTATTTTCAGTAGTTCCTGAAAATTCGTTTTATTGATATCTCCCATTAAACCTAAGACAGAAATTGAATCACCATCAGCTGAAACATCTTTAAAAAAGGATTTAATTGTCTTGACATAATCACTTGATGATTCCTGATCGATATGATGATCTTTATAAATATTTGTTAAAGCCCTGATAGAAAAAGGTAAATCTTTAACGATTCCTCTTTGAATAGCTGACTCATGAACCTCTAACACAATATATTTCGGTTTATATTCCAAAGCTTCTAAAAGCAGTTTTAAAAGAATCGCCAGATTGAGCAACGGCGTTTCGCTTGCTTCATTAGGATCAATATTACTTGCGGGCGAATCAATTTTAGCACTACAATAAAGCATCGATTTATGACCTTTGGCTTTCAGATATTTGTGGACCATCAAAGCTGTCGTAGTTTTACCGCGACTTCCCGCAATCCCAATGATTTTAATCTCGTCTAGCGAATCCGCATCTTCTTGTGTTAACGGAAAGATTCCGTCAGAACGGATGAAAGGTCTTTTGTCATCTGACAAATTATTATATAACTCTGTTACTAATTCTGATATTTTCATTATTACTTCTCCTTTCAAAATTTATTTATCTTTAATCAACTGGTTGTGTAGGTGGAACAGAGTATCTGACTGTCAGTGTTTTTCTGGCAATCAGCCTGGTTCCTGCCTGATCCGCAAAAAAACTGATTGGAATAAGATAAGTTCTTGTGCCTATTATTGTTGGGTCTGTTCGTAAGGCAAGTCTTTCCCTTACTCGGATTCTAAGTAATCCGGACGGGTTTGAAGTAAGCACTTCAATCAAGTTAACATATGGAGGTGGCACATGAGCTTGTGCAAAAATCAAAAAATCGCTTGCGGGTATATCAATAGTTGTGATAAGTTCCGTGCCCGTTCGCACCCAATTTACCGCTAAACCGTTCCTTAGTATTTCAATAAAAGCCTCTCCGTATATTGAGCGCATTAAATCTGAAATAGCTAAAAGTTCTGTGACAATCACATTTAGTGAATGAGATGTTAAGATATCTCCTTCTTCATACATGTTTCCATTGTTTATTTGATTTGCGATTGTACTGCTTGTTTCCCATCTCATAGTTTTCTTCTCCTTTTTAATTAAAATAAATGATGGTTTAAAAATATAATGAAACGCAAGACTGAAAAATAAATAACCTCCCTTCAATATTAGTCTGAAATTTGAAAAAATAAAAAAAAGCCATTAAACACTATACGCCAATGATTTTAATAGTTAATTATTTGATAAACAATAAAAAGGTGGAGTCTTAATCAATTTGAGATTCATCTTTCTTCCTTTTCCTTAGAGTTGGCAACTTAGAAGAAAGCGCTTTACAATTGTATTCTAGCATTTTACGACAAATATTGCAAATGCTTTCGACAGACAAATTTCGACAAATAATATATTTGTCTAAACAACAAAAAACCGCCAAATGCCCTATTTTACGATAAGACATTTGACGACTTCATTATGGATGATATAAGGGGTCAAACTTATAAGTTGCTGATGACAAAAGCCCCATCTTTAAAATCAATAGCGACCTTATCCGTTTCCTTAATTATTCCTTTGATTAATTCCTTAGCTAACAAAGTTTCAATATTTCTTTGAATAAATCTTCTTAATGGCCTAGCTCCATAAACTTGATCAAATCCGGAAATTATAATTTCCTCAATAGCTTCATTACTAATTAAAAGTTCAATCTGCTTCTGTTTCAGTCTCAAGCTTAAATCTTCAAGAAATTTCTTAACTATTAAGCGATTAGTTTCTTGGGATAATGGATTAAAAACAATTACTTCGTCAATTCTATTAATAAACTCCGGTTTCAAATAATTCCTAAGTTCTTTTAAAACAAGAGCCTTACTATTTTCATTATAATTATCTAACAAGAGTTGTGAACCAATATTAGACGTCATAATGATGATTGTATTTTTAAAATCTATCATTGTTCCTTTGGAATCTGTTAACCTTCCATCATCTAAAATCTGTAAAAGGATATTAAAAACATCTCCATGGGCTTTTTCAATTTCATCAAATAAAACAATTGAATAAGGATTCTTTCTGACTGCTTCGCTTAATTGCCCGCCTTCATCATATCCTACATAACCTGGTGGGGCACCAATCAAGCGGCTGACAGAATGTTTTTCCATATACTCCGACATATCAATACGGATGATATTTTGTTCATTGTCAAAAAGTTGTTCCGCAAGAGCTTTTGCGACTTCGGTTTTACCTACACCTGTTGGTCCTAAAAACAAAAACGAACCAATCGGGCGCCTAAAATCATTGATATCAGCCTTAGAACGAAAAATAGCATCCGTAACTAAACTTATTGCCTGATTCTGCCCAATTACTCTTTTACACAATGAATTCTCTAAATTCAAAAGTTTATCCTTGGCACTTTCGTTTAACTTACTAACAGGGATTTTTGTCCATTTAGCAATAACTTCACAGATGTGTTCTCCAGTAATCGCATCATTTAAGATTTTATCCTTTGATTCCTTTTCAGCATGTTCCTTAAGTAATTTTTCCAATTTAGGTATAACAGCATATTGGAGTTGAGCTGCCTCTTCATATAAAGCCTTGTTTTGCGCTTTTTCTAAATCTAAGCGTGCCTTTTCCAATTTATTTTTGTCTGTTTTAATATTTTCGATTAGCTCTTTTTCTGCTTCCCAGCGTGATTTTAGGATTTGTTCCTCTTCCTTAAGATTAGCATATTCTTTATTAATCACTTCTAGTCTTTCTAATGTTTTATGATCACTTTCTTTAGATAAAGCTGCTTTTTCGATTTCTAACTGGATTAATTTACGTACAATTATATCTAGTTCTTCTGGCATAGAATCAATTTGCATACGAACTGAGGAACAAGCTTCGTCAATTAAGTCAATAGCTTTATCTGGTAAAAAGCGATTAGTGATATAGCGGCTGGAAAGCGTTGCTGCTATTACTAATGCCTCATCAAATATTTTAACGCCATGGTGGCTTTCAAAACGTTCTTTCAGTCCTCTTAAAATTGTAATTGTATCTTCGATTGTCGGCTCGTTGACAAGAACCTTTTGAAATCTTCTTTCTAAAGCCATATCTTTTTCAATATATTTGCGGTGTTCAGCTAAAGTTGTAGCACCAATGCAATGTAACTCTCCTCTAGCTAAAAGTGGCTTTAAAATATTGGCCGCATCCATCGAACCTTCTGTTTTACCAGCTCCGATTAAATTATGGATTTCATCAATAAAAACAATAATTTTTCCTTCAGCAGCTAATATCTCATCTAAGACTAGTTTTAATCTTTCCTCAAACTCACCACGATATTTCGCTCCGGCAATCAAAGCAGATATATCTAATTCATAAATAATTTTATCTTTCATGTTAAAAGGAACATCATTTTTAAAGATGCGCCAAGCTAATCCTTCAATTATAGCTGTTTTACCTACCCCTGGCTCACCAATTAAAATCGGGTTATTTTTAGTCTTGCGAGATAATATTTGCATTACTCGGCGAATTTCATCATCACGACCAATAACCGGATCAATTTTGCCTTTAGCTACATCGCTGACAATATCACGTCCATATTTTTTTAATGTCTCATACGAATCTTCCGCATTCTCACTACCTGCTTTTTTATTTCCGCGAATTGATTTAATTATTTCTATCATTTCTTTACGCTTGATTTTTAATAATCCGACAATTGAACTAGAAAGCGAATCATTTAAATCATACAAAGCTAAAACAAAATGTTCAACACTTGTATAAGTATCATTTAACTCTGACTTAACACTTTCAGCTTTTTCTATAAGTTTTAATAAATTCTTATCTGGCAAAATATTTTGATTTTGACTAACAGTCGACATCTTAGTTAATTCTTCTTTTATTAGATTAGTAACAAGTTTTTTATCTGTTGCGGTCTTATCTAATATAATATTAAATAAACTATTTCTATCTTCAATTAAAGCTAACAAAAAATGACCTACATCAATTGATGCGTGGCGCCTATTTTGAGCATGTTCCATTGCCTTCTGTAAATTCTCCTGAAC
The DNA here is from genome assembly GCA_009784525.1 of Erysipelotrichales bacterium. GTDB lineage: Bacteria > Bacillota_I > Bacilli_A > Acholeplasmatales > WRBM01 > WRBM01. The sequence goes on from WRBM01000035.1 coordinate 9,241, forward strand.
TTTATTGGTAAATTGATTGATATTCATTATTTCACTCCTCTGGCAGTCAAGCAATCAGACTGCTAAAAAGATTATATCACACTTTTTTAGCAGTTGCAAGAGGTAAGTGCTAATTTCTGCCATTTTAATATTTTATGATAAATTTAAAAAAACATTTGACAAGCTCCGTTTAAGATGATATAATATTGTCCGTTACATATGCGGGTATGGCGGAACTGGCAGACGCACCAGACTTAGAATCTGGCGCTTAGGCGTGTGGGTTCGACTCCCTCTACCCGCACCAAAAAAATATGATAGGTAAGCCACCAATAACTTGATAGGGGTATAGGGGGTTCACCTTTTTTTATGCAGTTTAAAGGATTTACATTTTGATACTCGTTTTTGAGTGCTTCTGCGTTTAAGTGTAAGTATTTTTTAGAACACATTAGCTATTCTGAAAGAAACCAAAAATAAAGCATTAAAAACAAAAAACTATCTTTAGAATTTAACTAAGGATAGCTTTTTATTTTTAATTTCAGAAATTTGTAATGCTCTATGGCAATGTAATATATTCTTGTTCTCTTAAATCCTTGTTTAATATTCTTCTAAGGATTTCAAAATCTTCATCGGTCACAGCATTATGATTGATTGTAGTTGAAAATGAATCCATAGAAAACATATTGAAAATATTGTTATTATAAAAATCAAAATAAGTGAATACTTTTTTTCTTAATTTCATAATGCAATTACTTTTCACTTTTCCTCCTATTTTTACAGCTCTTATTTGTTATCTAGATATATTGAGTTCAATATTTAGGTCAGTTGAAATTCTACTTATCTCAATGACACCAATGGAAGAAGCACCAAGATCATACATTCCTCCCCATGGTCTTCGTATTCTCATATTAATTGATAATGTCGAATTATAATAATTTATACTAGGGATTGCGAACCATTCAGCAACTCTTGCGACCAGTCTTGGCAATAATATAATCTGATTATTTTCAAAAAAACATTCGAGATAATTTTCTAAAATTTGAGCAAGAAAATTATTAAATCCTTGTTTCAAATACTTAGCAGTATCAGTCGAAAAAGTATTCCAGTCAAAAGAGTTATCCCATTCATTAAAAGTATGTTTATGCCATTCTTTTAACTCATTTAAACTGGAAATTAGTATTGTCTCTTCTCCTGGCATCGTACCTTGATGCATTTCAAGTGTATAGTATCTTGCTGAATAATGCGCATTTGCCAAACCATTAATTCGACCCTCATTGCGATTTGAATTGCATCCACTCATTAACATAACAAAACAAAGCATTAATGCAGATAATGCAATTCTGCTTCCCTTAAACATTTTCAATTCACTTCCTTTTGAGACTCTTTCAATTATATGAAATTGCCTTGTTAGTAATTATTATACTATTAAATCGCTTAAAATGCTAGTTCTAAAAACAATATGCTATCCAAAATGTTCACATAAGGATTTTTTTGCGTGTTCTTATTACTTCACGTCAAATAATGCTATCAAAATGACTGCTTCTTTAATGTTACGCCATTAAATTTGAAAATTATATCAAAAGAAAATGCATTCAACAATTTATCCAAAAGTTGAATGCAAAAAGTTTTAAATTAGTTTAATGACTATTGCAAGTAATGAAAAATTCTAAGGAGATGATTAACCGGAGATAGTCGCGGCCCCATATCATCAATAATTATCCAATCAAGAATTTGTATTTCTGCAGTAAGAAAGCTCGGAGCATAAAACGATACTCTTCCATAACGTGCATTTTGAAAATTAGTATTGCCATGAATAACACGCTGACTTGGCATGTTCATATCTAAAAGCAAATCAATATTTTGGACTGTATTCGGCCTTTGATAATCAATAATAAAAAGAAAATCTATAGGCCCTTCCCGATTAGCTTGATGATTAGGAGGCAATACATATACAATTCCATTAGGCCAACTATGCGAAATTTCGAAACTTAAATAGGCATCTGTAATTAATCTCGCTCTAAACGAACGTTGTAAATCAAAGTTAATATTTAAATTTCCCTGAGATGACCTGAAATTCAAGTAGCCACCGACTGTAACTCTAACAGTTTCGCCAGCAGACATCGCTCTATTAGAATGATATGCAACATTTGATGCTTCGTGCGTATGATAGAATAAATTAATCGTTGTCCACATCCTCATCGGCCTAAAATCTAAATAAGTTATATGAAAATCAAAGCTATCTGTTTGGATATCGAAAGAAGGCAAGTTTTGATGTATTCTTTTGTAATTTCCATCTTCAAACTCAAAAAGCCATGGCTCTAAAACTGTAATTTCAAAAGAACCTCTAAAATTTTGATTATGCCTGTAAACAGCTGTAATTGTTACTACTCCTGGGTTCATTGCTGTTACCGTTCCAAACTGACTAACAGTCGCAACATGCGGGGCATTTGTAGTCCAAATATAATCTTGAATAATCGAAGAAGGTACTAAAGCGCCTGGCGTAAAAGACATATGTCTTGTAAGACCTAGATGCATTGTGTTGCCACCAGCTACTCCCATGCCACTTGTTACTTCAGAACCGTTAGAATTAAACGGCACTCGGCGATCAGTTGTAAGCGGCAATTCCCTTATAACATTGCTAGTTACCGGTAGAATGGTAATCGTTACTCTACCTACTTCAAACTGATTATTTCTGTGACGAGCAGTAATTTCTACCTGTCCCGGTGCTAATGCTGTTATCGTTCCAGTTTCTGAAACTCTCGCATTGTTGTTGCTTGCTGTAAAAATATAATGTTGCCGTGCTTGCGATGATGCTGTAGGACCAAGGAAAATTACACGTGTAAATCCTTGGGTCATTGTTCTACCGAAAATCGGACCATTATTCATCGTTACTTCAGTTCCAGCTTGCGGTCTTGAAGGATCAAGAATTAAATCAATGACTGTTTCACTGTTATCATTTCCGAAATGAAAGCTAGCACGAGCACTCATTTCTTCTCCAAATTGCTGTCCTTGGGAGTTATAAATATTCGTAAATCCTCGAAAGTAGAACCCTCCACCAGCGATGACATTAACCGATTCACCATTTCTGACAGATCGATTTTCAATTATTGCATGTATTGAACCGATTGTTTCCCCCACATGAAAAAGATCAAAGATACCATGTGCCCGCAATACTCCAAATTGTCCTGTATCAATGAACGAAACATCAAAACTTAGGGCTCTCAAACTTAGCCCCCTCGAATAAAAGCTACCATCAACTTTTACAAACGTTCCAATTTGATTATTATTCCACAAATCATAATTTACGTTATTAGCTGTAATTCGCCAACCAGTAAAAATATCTTGGGATGCTTCCGCTGGCGCAATCTCACCTTTGGGAAGAATCGCAAGCGTTAGCGCTAATACAAAAGCAGCGAGTATACATTTTTTTATTATTCTCATAATCTTTCCCTTTCTTTGTTTTCATTAAAAATTTATCTCTGTAGTTTAAAGCAAACCCACCTTTCCAACTTTTTCTCAGACTTCGGTAATCGCTTACATTTTATCATAAAAAAACAAAAATTCGAGTTTTTTCGCCCGACAAAAAACGACATTCGCTAATTCGGAAAATCAATTTTAAGCAAAAATATTTTCCTCATTTCTTCTTTTTTTAGTTTTTTTGAACAATTCTAGCTGTCGAACTTTGTCGGTCTAAAAAATTTGTCTAAGATTAGATTATATGATAAAATTTTCTTATATCCGGAAACGCTTCCTAAAATTTATAGATCTCTAAATTTTTGAAGTTTCCAACTATAAAGGAGGTAATTAAAAATTATATTTGCGTCAAAATTTAGTTTTAAAAATAAAGAAAGAGGAGAAAATTTATAATGAAAAAAATAACAAAAATCATTAGCGCTATTTGTCTTGTTTTTACGTTAAGCGCTGTCTTTATGGCATTAAGATCACCTGATGTTGATGCTAATGCATCTTTTTGGAGATTAAACATAAATGGACGTAATATTTTAACACAATCAGGGATTTTTGCTGAAACAGCTCACGATTTTCGTCTAGAGTTTGAAGCGCCAGGTGGTGGTGAATTATTCCGCGGTAGTTTTGAAATAATAAGATTACGCCGTGAATGGCAAGGTGGTCAACCAGATCCGCATGAAACAATTGCTAGGGGCACTTTAGCAAATGGAACTGGCATCAACTACTCTAACCGCTATGGACGTTTAGCATTAAGAGCGCACACAGAAATTTTTAATGGCGTAAACTGGGTTGCTTTACCAGGTTCTGAATTATCTTTTGTTTTTACAGTTGATTCAGGAGTTGTAAATGTTAATAGTAATGTCGCTCATGGCGCATGGCTTCCAGCAGGCAGCTGGGTATCACTACATGTAAATTCCCCATATTTATGGGAAGAGGGATTTACTAATAGATATCAAACCGTATTACAACGTTATACATTTGCGGAAGTTTTAGTAGATGAGTGGGTAGATACACTTGGCTATTATGCTCATCCTCAATGGTTTAATCAAGCTGGACTTTATTCTTTAGTGGTTACTTGCCGTAATACAAATCGCGTTGTCAGAACTTTCTTCTTCGCAATTGCTGAATAATAATTAATAAAGAAAAACAACTAAAATGCCAACAAAGCAAATTAGTTGTTTTTTCATGCTTAATATTATTTTAAGAAACTTTAAACTTCCAAGTAATTATTGATTCTACTACTAATACAAAACTAAAACTTCCTAAAACAGTTAATGATACCATAAGCAAGTTATAATGCATATCCCGGTAACTGCCAAAAATCATAAATAGCGGTAAACTAGCCTGTGCAATAAGAAACATTAAAATAGGCAAAATAATGAAGATCGGTAATAATCCAAAAAACAAGGAAAACAGATTTTGTTTGATATCAGCGCTATTAGACAATCCAATTAGCTTTAGTCTTCTTGTTTCTTCTAGATTTGACTTTCTCCTTAAGAAAATCATCAAAAACGAAGTTAAGGCAGCTACTGCAGCAATCGAAAAAATAAAGATATTGAAAAGCCAGACAAATTCTATATACCATTGTTGCATAAAACTAGCCAAAGCACTTATCTCTAAAGCCGAAGCTGATGCGCCTAAAGCAGCAATCGCACTATTTACATTGCTTAATACTAATGCTGTAGATTCATTAGTCGCTATCAGAATTTCCGAAAAAGGGCGCGCATTAGCTACTACTTTTGCAAGGTCAGCTAAAATAAAGTTTCCATTTAGATATTCTGTATCTAAAATTTCTACAATCCGAAAAGAAATATTTTCACGACCAGAAAAAACTATTTCAGAATCTAATTCTAATGAATTTCTAATCGCAAATTGGCGGCCAACAGCTACGCCAATTCCATTGATGAGCGTAAAGTCTGCACCAAAATAAGCAAAACCTTTGTCTTCAAGAGCTAATAAATTACTATAGATATAATTATCATTAAGATAAATTCTTGCGCCTAAATGAAGCTGTGCCTTAATAGCTTCAGATACACCTTCTGTCTCAGCGATTCTTTCTACTAGATTTTGATTTGGCGCACTAATTTCAGTAACAACAATTTCAAAGGGATAATTCATCTGGGCATTAAAATTATTATTAAGCGTATAGCTTGCGGACATAGATGTAAGAATTACCAAGACACCTAATGTAATAAAAAGCGAAAATCGTTGCCAACTAATCGCTTGCGAAAGGGTTTGAAAGCGTAAAGTATAAATGTTGGCTTTTTTCTTATGCCAAAAATTAGCCCCAATAGTTATAACTTTAGGCATAGTAACAATAATCGCAATTAACGAAATTACAATTAAAACAAGAGCAATAAATGGATAATTTCTAATGATTAATAAAGCACTTATTGCGCTAAAACCCGATAGTACTAAAACTATAATCGCTTTTATTCCTTTAGTCATATTGCTTTTCTTGATGACTTTCTCCTCAATAGTTACTCTAGCACAAAGCAAAGCACAACCTATCCCGCCAAATAAAGCAACTGAAACTGCGATTAAAACAGTTAAGAATCCCAGATTATATCCACTAAAAAGCGGTAGTGCTTGTCCCATAATAAAGATTAATAATTTGGAAAATAGCAGTGCCCCAATAAAACCCAAAACAGCGATTATTAAACCCGTTAGGATAGTAATAAGGGCAATACCTTTTTTAGACATACCTAACATTTTTAGTAAAAGAAAATTCTTACGATCTTTGGCAAACATCAGCCTTAGCAAAACTAATAAAGAAATAACACAAAATACACTAGCAATTAGCGATACAACAATTACTGGTTCGGTAAACCTACTCACAACATTTTCAATATATAAAAAGTCAACGGCTTCTGTAACATTTAAATGTGAAAAATTTGTCTTTAATCTTTCCTCAATTAAAGATAAACTTTCTAAATCATTAGCTTTTATAAAAGCATAATTAACTATATCTGTCGCTATAAAAATCCCGCTTCCTAAAAAGGGTAAAATTCTAGCTAAAGCCCGATGAGTCATATAAATTGCATTTCCAGAGTAAAAAATTCCTTCATTTTCCGCAATCGCAACAATTTGATATACCGCTCTTCTGCCACCTAATGATAAAGTTAGACTATCACCAACCAAAAGCCCTCTTTCTCTGGCATAGCTATTGCTGATTATAATATCTGTATCAATCAAAAAGCTTGGCAAATAATGAGCTCTAATGGCATTAAACTGCTGCAAACTATCAAAGTCAGCCGCAAAAATCGTGCTGAAATCATTTGCTCCTTCAGCTCTTTCGACTTGGGCAAACGTACGCAAAAAGCCATGAATATAAAGAGAGTTATCTTTTAGTATGTCATCTTCCCTTAAAGCCGATAAACCAAAAAAGCGGTCTGCTGCCGAAGTAAGAACTATATCCGCATCACCGCTAAGTTGTCTTTGAAAATTTATCATTCCATGTTTAAAAATTGAAGACATTGTAAACAGAATCATAACTGCCAAAACAATTAGACTAAGAACAATAGCGCTTGATAGCGTTATTGCCTTACTTTGTTTTAAACGGGCATAGGAGTATTTTATTATCATTGCCAATTAACCTTGCCATCGTTGATTGTAATAAGCGCCTTGCCAGCCTTTGCACATTCCATTGAATGGGTAACCTGAACTATTGCGATACCAAATTCCTCATTAATAGCTTTAAAAAGCGCCATAATCTGTTGTTCACTAGCACTATCGAGACTACCAGTTGGTTCGTCCGCAAAAATTATTTGCGGTTTAGCAATCAAAGCCCTAGCAATTGCGACTCTTTGTTTTTGACCTCCAGAAAGCTGATGTGGCATTCGATTGACAAATTCATTAAGTTCTGTTAGTTCAAGTAATCTTTGAAAATGTTTTAAATCAGCTTTTTTACCTGCAATATAAAGTGGCGCTAAAATGTTATCTTTGACATTAAAGTCATCAATAAGATTATTATCCTGAAAAATAATACCAACTGTCTGTGATCTAAAAATTGCTCTCGCTTTACCATTAAGTTCTGATAACTTATTGCCTGCTGTAATAATTTCACCACTATCAGCCTTGAGTAATCCACACATAAGTTTAAGTAATGTTGACTTACCGCTGCCGCTACGTCCCATAATCGAAACAAAACAGCCCTCAGCTAAATCTAAACTGACATTATTAATTACCGGCTCTTTTACTCCGCTATATTTTAAATAGACATTTTTACAAGTAACAACTGACATTTCTGGCAACTCCTTAGCAAAGAGTCCCCCGCTTATAATTCGGAGGACTCTATTATTATTAGTTTTTTAAAATAATTTAATCATTAAGGTCTAGGTCTATCAACAACATATGATGAATCGTTCTCATATGAATAGTTACCTTGCAACATAGCTTGTAATAAAAGTACGAAACTATTTTCTGTATTAATAGTTGCGTTAAGCGCTAAGCCATTAAGGTAAGCAGCACCGGCAAATACCGTACTCACATCAAAAGGTAAATAACTCGCAGGTAAACCTACAAATCCTAAAACTAAGTCAAGGAATTCATTAGCTAAAGCTTGGTTAATTCCGTTTCTAACAGTAAAACCAGCATGTAGCATTCTTCCGATAACAATAACTAGACCATCATCGTCTGCGCCTTCAATCATGTGATTAAATAAAACATCAATAACGGCGTTATTATCTAAAACATTGATTGCTGCACGAATACTTAATCTTAAAGCTGCATAACGTTCTGTAAAAAAATCAATTTGTTCGTTTATTTCTGCGACAGGAAAACCGGCACTATCAGCAATCATTGGTGTAAAGATTTGAATAAATCTTCCCATAGTGTTAACTGTATTCGCAGTTAAGATATTAGTAATAGCTAAAACTTCATTTCTGTAGGCTCTAACAATATCACCAAATTCATTTCTGCTAGGTAACCCATCCATACCAAGATTCATATCTAACATTGCACTTTCAATTGTCGCAATATCAATAAGCGCTGAGAAAATAGCAACAAAATCTCTTTCACCGAAAGCTAATACTTCACTATAAACTTCCCATAAATCAGCAGGTAAAGCATCTTCTGCAATTTCTGAAAATTCTCTAGCCAGACTAAACATGAATCTAGCAAATTTATCGCTAGAAATATCTAAATCGTTAAATTGTGTTAATAAATATAAACCATCATCTGCGTTATCAAGTAAATCGATAATCCCAACTACTTCGTCATTGGTAAATCTAGCATGTCTGATTGCCGCAAGAACTTTGTCAGATGCACCATCTTCAACAGCGCCCCACCAGTCAGCACCACCAAATAATTCAGCTAACATTTCTACAGCTTGATCTACTCTTTCTACAACTTCTGTTTCTGTTTCTGGATCTAGGCTAGGTCTGCATGCAGCCAAAAATCCTACAGAAAAAACTACTAAAATTAAAGCCATTGAACCTTTAATAAATTTTTTCAATTTCTTATTCTCCTTATTTTTTTTTGGAACACTAAATTTGTATCCATAATATGATACGATAGCTTGGGCAAAATGTCAAGGTTTATGGTCTTTTATTACAAATTTTTCACTTTTTTTTAACAACTTTTTTAAAAAATTAAGTAACTGTAACCTCTACAATATATGTAAAATTTTTATAAATATTCTAACTAAATTATTTAGTTTTTGATTTAATGGCTGTCATTTTCATCTAAAAAGCTCATTCTTCAGTGTTCATAAACCCTAGGTTTGTGAATGAACCCCTATCCATTTTCTTTAGCTATCTCAATACTTATTAATCGTCTCAAATTAAGGCATATATTTTGTGATTGTGTTATTTCTTTTTAAACCTTTCATTGTTAATTTTTTACCATTAAGATTATACTTGATGAAGCCATTCGGAGATTCGCATATATTCCAACGCCGAAAGTATATTGTTTTTCCTTTTTCAGTTTCCGTCACTGCTAAAACTTTCTTAAATATCTTGTATTCTTCCTTATCAAGATAAATCCTTAAACCTATGCCCTTGTTTTCAAAACATTTTTTTCTTAATTCACAGCCGACACAATTTTCTGATTTAAAACTGCTCAAGCCTTTAATTTTCGTTTTCACTTCAAAAAGCACAACGCCTAATGGACATATTAAGCGTGTTTTATCATCAGATAATTCAAACTTAATTCATTATAACATTTACAGCATTTTCATTTTTAATCGCTTTAATATTTGGTTTGATGCCATTTGATACAAGTAATTTGAGCACATTAGGAGTTCCATATCCAGCATCCATTGTTATGTAATTGAACTTATATTTTTCATCTTATAATAATAATAGTTATACTTAATATGTAATTACATACACGCGTATGCGAGAATTTTTCTCAAATTTAACCCTAAAACCATAGTTTAATTTGCTTTATCTATAACGTTTTCTCAAGCTGAAAAAAAGTTTAAATTAATCCTTGTTTTTACTAGATTTTAGTGTTATAATAACATCATATTCTTAGCAAGAATCGAGGTGAAAAAGAGCATCTTGGTAAGAGAAATAATCGCTTATTCCAGACTATGACAGGAAGCTTATCAATTCAGATATTAGCTAGTTTAAATATAATAGCAAAAAGTAAACCCAAAGATGATGAAGTAATTCAGAAATCTGAGGAATAGCGGTCTAACAACACCCGTAAGATTACAAGTAACACTGTAATTTCTTATAAAGATAGGCATCAGCCCCATAACGGAAATTTATTTTCGTTTTGTTCTAGTAGTCATCCTACTTGTTAGCTAATTCTAACTTAAGCAAATCCTCTTTCATTTGTAAGCCGCCAGCATAACCAACTAACTTACCATTTTTGCCGATAACGCGATGACATGGAACAATAATAGCGATAGGATTACGGTTATTTGCTAGCCCAACTGCCCTGACTGCTTTTGGATTGCCAATAATAGAAGCTACCTCTAAATAACTTCTAGTTTCACCATAAGGAATTTCCGTTAAAGCCTTCCAAACTGCTTTCTGAAAATTTGTACCATCTAAAGCTAGAGGTATATCAAATTCATACCTTTTTCCTATTAGATATTCTTCGAGAATTATAGAAACATTTTTGATAAAATCTGTCTCTTCTTCAATATATCCTTTTATTGGATACTCACTAAAAAAAATTCTCTTAAGAAACTCTCCTTCAACGGCGATTCCTAATCTTCCGATTGTAAAATCATAAATCCAGTATTTTTTACTCATGCTTTCTCTCCTTGATTGTAACATTAATCATCTCACCAGGTTGCTTATTGATTTTCTTTCTGATATCCTTGCGGATGCCAATTATATGACATTCCGTCTGCATTTTCACTAAACTGCCATGATATATTTCCCCATCAAATGTTGCCTCAACAAATACCCGACCCTTATTGAATTCTTTCTTTACATCAAAAGGAAACTCAATATAAGCGCCATCAATATCTTCTACCTTTATTATCATTGCCTCAAACTGATAAACTTTTAGATTCATTTTATCGATTCCTTTTCAAAATTATATCAATGTTTTAACTAATATGCAAGTTAATTTTTTATTCGATGCAGAATATAATTTGATAAAGGGGTGTTTCATATCAATCATTATCCATTTCAACTATCGCCATTGCCTTATACCTATGAGGCTTTAGAACCTTATATCGACCGAAAAACCGTTGAAATTCATCATGAAAAGCATTAATCAGCTTTATAATAAAAAATTAGCTAATTTTAACTCTAAGAAGAAACCTAACATACCTTTAACTAAAAGACAATTAAGAACCTTAAGAAAAAGAAACTTAAGGATTGAAGACTTCTTTAATAAAGCAGCCAGACAGATAATTGATTTAGCGATGAAGAAAGAAATTGGTGAAATCATTATCGGTTATAATAAAGGCATGAAAAAGCATGGAATAAAGAATGATGAATTGACTAATAAACAGAAAGCTGTCATCAATCAGTCCTTTGTAGGACTTCCTTTATTTAAGTTTAAGAATAAGCTTATCTTATTAGGCTAAGAGGAACAATATTGAAGTTAAGCTTCAAAACGAAGCTTATACATCAAGGTGTTCTTTTTATGATAATGAAGAGATAGCTAAAGCTGATGAGTATCTTGGTAAGAGAAATAATCGCTTATTTCAGACTAAGA
>WRBM01000036.1 GCA_009784525.1 Erysipelotrichales bacterium
GAAATATATAACGCTAAGAAAAAGTAGTTTGTTTTGTTATTTATTTATAGCCTGTCAGAACAGGTTTTTTCGTTTTAGATGAGCGCTATTTTGAAAATGCACTTTCCTATGCAATAAAAAAAGGCAGTATATTTGCTTTACTTGGTTCAAACGGTGCTGGAAAAACAACTATAGTTAAAATTCTTTCTACCTTATTAAAAGCTGATAAAGGAACAGCCACTATTTGTAACAAGGACATCTATAAAGAAGCTGATCAGGTAAGAAAAGCAATTAGTTTAACTGGCCAATATGCGGCTGTTGATGAAAGCTTGACAGCAAAAGAGAATCTAAAAATGATTGCTAAGTTAAGACATTTAAAGAATGCAAACGAAATTGCGGATAAGCTTTTAGAAACTTTTCGCTTGGAGAAAGACGCCAATCGAAGAGTCTCTACCTTTTCCGGAGGCATGCGCAGACGTGTTGATATCGCGATGAGTTTAGTCGGTAATCCTAAAATAATCTTTTTAGATGAGCCTACTACTGGTTTAGACCCGCAAAATCGTTTAGCAATGTGGGACATTGTTAAGTCAATGGCCAATTCAGGAACAACAATTTTTCTAACGACTCAATATCTTGAGGAAGCAGAATATTTAGCTGATCATATCGCAATTCTTCATGAAGGAAAAATTATTGCGGAAGGCACAGCTGATGCATTAAAAGATACTCTTTCCGCCGGAACTATTGAATTTGCTTTCCTAAATGATGAGGACCTAAAAGCTGCTTGTGAATTATTAACTGATTTAAGAATAACAGCAGATGAAAAATTATTGCTGATTAATGTAACAACAGACGGTAGTGCAGAACAATTTTCAAATATTTTAAATCGCTTAATTGAAGCTAAAATAAAGATTTATAAATTTGCTCACAAACAACCATCTCTTGAAGAAGCCTTTCTTAATTTGATTGGTGAAACTAAGGAGGAAGTTATTTATGAATAATCTTAAACAATCTTTTCTGGATTCACTTACTATGACCAAACGATGTTCTTTAATTTCTCTTAGAAATATTGATACCGTTATTACCAGTATAGTTGTGCCTGTATTAATGATGCTTCTATTTGTACATGTATTTGGCGGCGCGATGAGCGTTGGTGATTATAACTTTATTGATTATATCGTTCCTGGTATAATCATTCAATGTATTGGTTCTAGTGCAGCTGGTACTGCTATAAGTGTGAATAATGATTTACGTAAAGGGATTTTCGATCGCTTCCGTTCAATGCCAATCAGTAAATCTTCCGTTTTGACTGGACACGTTTTATCAGCGGCTACCAGAAATATTCTTACAACAGCTATCGTTATTCTTATCGCAATATTATTAGGTTTTCGACCCTCTGCCGGTATAGCTGGTTGGTTATTAGTAACAGTTATTTTAGTCTTATATATTCTCGCAATAACTTGGATATCCGTTATTTTTGGCTTAATAACTAATAGCCCTGAAGCTGCAGCTTCCTTAACGATTGTTGGCATGATTTTACCTTATATAAGTTCCGGATTTGTGCCAACAGAAATAATGTCAAGGGGTTTTAGAGTATTTGCACAACATCAGCCTATGACGCCAATAATAAATACCATCAGAGCACTTATGATGAATGTCAGCCCTGGTAAAGACTTATGGATTGCTATAATTTGGTCTGTTGGATTATTAGCTTTTGCCTATCTACTGGCTGTAAAAATATATAAAAATCAAGCCAAGAAATAAAACTTAATCGTTTAAAAGTCTTAAATTTATAAGACTTTTTCTTCGCTCTTTAATTTTAAATCCCTCATTCAAAATTTGTATTCATATAAAAAAATATCATTTTTCTTCTTTCCATTAGAATAATTATAGAAAACTTCTTGATTAGCAACTTTTAAAAAGCCATTATTATCGTAAAATCCAAAACTAGAATCAGAATCAGTTATAAGATAGATTTGTTTTATTTTTTTCGCTTTAAAATAATCAGACGCTTGATTCCATAAACTTTTACCAATGTTTAAACCTCTTGCTTTTTTTGCAACAGCGATAAACTCCAAACTACCTTCATAATTAATCTTATCTTCTAAAAGAATACCAATAGCTTGAAATGACACAGAAAGATGCTCAACAATATCTTTACGTTTTTCCTCTTCTGCGCTTAATAGAATCAAAGTTTGAGTAGCTCTGTCTTTTTGCATATATCTAAACTTCTCTTCTTCGCCACACGCCGAACATAAAATTACGCCGATAATTTCTTTATCTACGATTGCTACTTTGCCAAATGTGCTAGAATTTAGAAACATACTTAAGTAAACATCTAGTAACGCCTGGAAAAGAGGCGTACTTTGATTATAATGTTCAAAGTTCCAGCCCTTACCCAGAGCTTCAACAATCAATCCCTTAAGTGCATCTAAATCATTTTCTTCAATATCTCTAAAAATTACATTACTCATAAATTATCTGCCAATTCTATTTCAATCCATTTTGCAATCAGATCACAGATTTCTATATTGTTTAAGTTAAAATTAAAGCCAACAAAACGACAACTCTCAAAGTTTTCTTCATTATGCGAAAACTGAAACGGTCCACCATGGCTACATTCGATAAAATCAGGATTTTTCTTTGCACAGCCACCACAACCGCGAGTACTCCGCATAACTTCTAACATGCTTTCTGGAAGTTGAGCTGTTATGTTATTTAGACTTTTAGCATTATTTGTATTTGGCCTAATTGAACTACCTTTCTCATTCATAGTAATTCTGCATATAATTTTTTTACTGTTTTTAGAGGTATATGTAAAATTACCTTTATTATCAACTGCGACTTTACATCCTCCATCAATTAATAATTTATTCATTTTGATAATTTGCCTTTTAATTTCTTCTGATTGTTCACTAATTAGTTCATTAAATTTATCATCTTTTTTGCTCATCGATTATTCTCCTTTACATAAGACCTGCTTTGTCCTTGATCAATCATTTTAACCTATATGATGAAATCCAACGCTTTGTTTATTTTTCCGCCAACAAAAAGACTATCGATAACATCATTTATCTTGAATCTTTATGACCTTTTTAATTATACACCTCAATAACTGACAACGTTATGTCATATTATTTAAATTATTCGATATTTATAGAAATGCAATCGTTAAATCGCCGCAATTTTTTATTCTTTAGCTAAATACTAAAAGGTCGATAGGGGATGGTGCAAAAATTTTATCATTGCACTATGGTTTATAAATGGTTTAACAAAGACAAAAATCAATCTAGCTAATAAAATATTTCAGCATGATTAAATTAAAAACCAAAAAATAAGCCAAGACTTAATATCTTGACTTTATTAATATTTGTGATCTATTTTGATTAATTAGGTACTTGCTCATCATGTTCCTTATTAATAATTACCCAGATAATTTCAAAATTTGCTTCATTAATTGAATTATAAATTATTCCACTAAAAGCATCCAAAAATAAACTTCGCGATGTAATGACCCTTGTAATATTAATATTCCCTGACCAGCCTCGCGGCGCTTGAAAATAGCCCATATAGTAAGTTCCTGCAGGTAAAGTTATAATTCCACTACCCCCATTAAAGAACCAATGTGAGTTGCTCCAATCAAATCCATGTCCATTAAACTTATATATAATGAATATCAATCCTGGCGTATTTGGAATTGATACATTGAATCTGGCATCCTGATTAAGTATTACTCTATGCATCTCTGATCCATAACCGCCTCTAAAGATATTTAACCTTAAGGGAGCGCCAGATGAAAAATCAACAACATGTCTTTGAACTTCTTCAATCCTTAAGAATATCTGTCCTGGACCTGAAAGATGCTGTGTATCTATAAAGAAGTTTCCAACATGAGGTAAAAAGACAGTAACTTCAGTTGAAAACATTGAACTTTTGGCCATCCCCATTCCGTCAAGTACTTCCATCGGACCCCAGGCATTACGAACAACTAGCATTTGTTCCCAAGGCATAACTCCACCTGATAATACTATTCTAACAAATCTCGGAGCATCATTAAAGAATACAAACTCTCTGCTGCCGGATATTAATTCTGAAGTAATATTCCTAGTTTGATTTAATTCTAATGAAATCGCAGACGGATTTACTCTATCAACAAAAAAATCAAATATGCTGACATCATTGTGCAAATATTCCAATCGCAAATAAAATGTTTGCCCGGCACTTAGATGTACCTCACGTCGGCTAAAATTTCTAAAGCTATTCCGATGATTAGGATTAACAAAATCAAAGGAATAAACACCTGTAGCAGGAGCAGTAAATCGAAAACGACTAGTATTTTGATTGTGATTATAAACGCTTATTGGCTGACCTGCTGTTATTGGTCGATAATTTCCGCGCTCATCGCCAAGTATCTCTAATCTGTGGCCCCTGCCAGTCGCAACAGTAATATTATCTTGATAGCTCCGTACATCGAAATTAAAACCAACATTCAAACGCGAAATCCATCTATTTCCTTGCCAATCAAGTTCACGGTGTATTTCAAATATTCCCCTTGCAAAAGTGTCTTGACTACCGTGCAAGGTCAATGCCAAATCAGAGTCAGTTGGCAGTGTCACACTATTTTTTATTAATTTACCATAATTATGTATTTGTTCTCCACGTTCTGGGACGTTTAAATTTAAAAAATTACTGCTACTATGATTAAAATGGGCTTCTGGAAGATTATATCCAGGAATTAAATCCCTCGCAACATCAGCTATATCCCATGCAAAAAGTATCATATTCATACCTGGCAATGGCACAAATCCTGCAAAAGCTCTTATTGCATCTGTAACTGTATTAAGGGAGCCGCTACCATCTCTTCTTCTAGGATTACTCAGTTCATTTATATCAAAAGCATTAAAGTGCAAATCGTTTCCTCGAAAAAAATGACCGAAGTCTTGAGAGTGATAAAAGCTATTTGCAATGTAATTATTATGTTCCGGATTAGCATTTTGTTCATTTTCCAAAACAGCTGAAAAAGCAAAGTTAGCAATATAATTTCTTCTAGAATTTTCAAAAGTACTACCTACAGTTAAATTTGGCAAATTTCCTGGCAACATCATTAAATTAGTTCGCATTTGTGGTACGGCGTATAATCCAACTGGTCCATTTCTAATAAAATTAAATTGCCAATTAGCAAAGCCTTGACCACTAGCAGCATTAATCCAAGCTAAATTAACTTCAAATAAAGGTCTGATTTCTAAAATATATTGTCGGCTCGCTAAATGAAGATTGTTTGTTATGAGAATATCTATTACTTGGACAGAAAAATGTCTCAGACCATGCGAATCAAAAAAAACATCAATTATTACTCCCCACTCTTCACCTATAAAAGTGCGCACACCTTCGGAAGTTAATTCTTGAAAAACCGCAACCGGAATAAATGAGGTTATTGGGTCTGTAATGTTAAATTGGGCATTCGAAACGTTATTGTTACTTCCGCTCGGCAATACAACTCGTGGCGAATTAGCCGATCGCCCTCGATTACCGTATAAATGAGTATAATATTGGTTAATGCGAAAACTACTTCCTTCATGAACGAATGTATTCTTGCTCATGCTTTGATTTAATGCTGCTTGAGTTGATGCACTAAGTTCCGTACCTGATGTATTGGCTTTCAATGTCAAATTGCTTAACGTAATTGTGGCTGTTCCCACAATAATAATCATAAACATACTTAGCAATTTAGCAAATACATTTTTATTGATTTTTTTCATAATCCCCCTCTTTATTCGAAATTAACTGGATAATCAGCGCCAGGAAGATTAATAAAACCAACCTTTGTTCCTGCTCTTCTGCCTATAACTGTTCCGATAAATGAGGCGTTTTCTATGGCATTGCTAAAGTTTGTAACTCCTACAATTCCACCGACATTTGCTAAGCTTCCACCATCTAAATCAGCATTAACTGTTACATTAATAATATTTGCTGTATTTTTCAAAGACGGAATAAAGGCATTGAACCCTGCTATTCCTCCAATTGCAAAAGTAGAGGAAAGCACAACATTATGGTTTTCAATATTTCCCATAAATGAACCATTTTTAATAATACCAAAATTATTTAGCCCAACAACGCCACCAGTATGAACACCACCGCTAATTATTGAGCCACTAACAGAAAAATCTAAAATCATTGAATTTTGCATCATAGTTCCTACTAATCCACCAACAATGAGAGAATTTCCTTCATAATCTGATACATCTATAAAAATATTTTCTAAAATAACTCCGCTTATGAAAGCATATCTATAAATTTGACCAAATAATCCAAAACCTCTGGCATTTTTACCACTTCTTATTGTTAGATTATCAATTGTATATCCATATGGATTAACAAACATTCCTTTAAACTCATTATGACCATCCCCAAGTGATACCCACTCATATTCAGTTAAATCAATATCTGCCATTAAGATGAAATGATCGCTTAAGTTATTATTTATATTAGCTAATTCCTCTGCCGTTGTTATATGAGTCATAGTAGACTCATTTATAATATAAAAACTACCTATAAAAACACCAAGTTGATTTATCGCATTACCGACTCTACTTTGTATTAAAGTAGCTGCTATTGTAACATGGCCACTTTCTTTAGCGGTTATGGTATTATCTTTAATTTCTACTATAGAACTGTCTTTTGTTTGTTGCAACCTTTGACTATGAATCCATAATTCAAAACGTTCAAATGCAAAGTCTATTTCCGCGAAATAACTTTTATCAATAGTTAATGTTTCCCCTGCATTCATAACAATTGGCGTTTCATCATTTTCGCTACTTCCCTCATACCAAGCAAAAATGTTATTCGCACTACAGCCAGCAAGTGTAATTAAAGACAAAAATAAAATAGTAAATAGAAATGTCATCTTAAACTTTTTATTCATTTTAACACACATCTCTCCATTCTTATTTCCGTTATTTTTGAAATTTTCCAGATAAACTCACTATAACATTTAATCAAAATTTACAGAAACAAAAGGATCACTTTCTTGTCCCCCAATACGAGTTAAACCTGTTTTTGTGCCTGCATTACGTCCGGCAACCGTACCTGAAAATTCGGAGTTTCTTACAGTACCAGCAAAAGGCACAAAGCCAATAATGCCTCCTGCATTTGCCCAGTAGCCTCCAGATATATAAGCCATGACTTTGGCATTTATAATATTTGGGATAATATCCCCATTTGTTTTAGTACCAAATTCGTTTATTCCCACAATTCCGCCAATCGCAAAAGAATGAGTTTCAAAGTTTTTATTAACCATTAAAGTTCCAACAAATGTACTGTCACCTATATGACCAATCGCATTAATTCCTGCGATTCCGCCGGTCGCACGACCGCCACCAATAATAGTACCACTAACAAAACAATTAAGAACTATTGCGGTAGGCGCAATATATCCTACAATTCCGCCAACTATAGGAGAATCGAGAACATCACCCTCAAAATCTGATGCATCTATATAAAGATCTTCTAAAATTATACCACTTATAAGGGCTCCTCTATCTAAAGAACTAAATAATCCGATATGTCTTGAATTTTGACTACTTGTTATAGTAAAATTTGTTATTTTATAGTTATTTGGATTAACAAACATGCCGCTAAAAGCCGTTGCATTTCCAATTGGTATCCAGTCTGAACCAGATAAATCAATATCTGCCGTTAAGATGAAATGACCACTTAAGTTATTGTTGATATTTGCTAAATCCTCTGCGGTAGATATATGATTCATGGTTGATTCGTTTATGACAAAAAAGCTACATACAAAGACGCCCCAATGATGTTCTTCGCTACCATTTCTACTTTGTATAAGTGAAGCCGCAATTGTCACATGACCGCTGTCTTTAGCAGTTATAATATTGTCTTGAATTACTACAACTGAGCTATTTTCAAAAGGAAGCACTCTGCCATTTTGAATATTTGAAATGCCATTTTCACTATGCACCCATAGCTCAAAACGATCAAATTCAAGATTGAAATTATCAAAATGACTTTTTTCAATTGTTAATTTTTCATTTGCTTTCATAATTGTAGGTAGATGGTCATATTCCTTACTATCACCATGCCAGGCAAAAATACTGTTTGTGCCACAACCACTAAGCGCCATTAAAGACAAAAATAAAAGATTAGATAGTAATATAATCTTAAGCTTTTTATTCATTCTAAACCCCTACTTTCATAATTGGGAATCATTTATTAATATATTTTTCTTATTATATTATATATAAAAATCTTTAAAATGCCTGTATTTTTGAATTAAGATGTGAATTTAATTTTTTCTAATGATGATTGTAGTATACTAATTATATCACATTTTTGAAATTTTTAGCAAGTTTTTTCATATTTTTCACACGACAAATTTCGACAAACGAGCAAATTTACTTTGCGTTTTGTTTTCAATAAAAAAATAAAGCGCAATATTGTATTGCACCTAGTTCAAAATTTATATATTAATTAAGATAGTAAAGCTTTAATTATTTACTGTTTTTCACTTAATTTTCGCCGACAATATTTATGTAACAACAAATTTTTATAATCACATTCACCAAATAAACGATTACTTTCATAGTTACCAAATTCCCTAACTAGCTCAGCAGTTGACACTTCTGCTAAGGTCTTTTGACCAAGAGAAGTATTTTGTAGGTAATTTTTTAAGATTTCCTCCATTTTCATAGTTTTCAAGTTACCTAACAACCAGATTTCTGATGGAGTTTCAAAGTTAGGATAAACGTTAAATTTATTGTCTACATAAAAAACTGGGGTATCGTTAACAATGTTTAAAGTAGAATCATCTAGAGCAAGTTTTTCAGAGACTTCTTTTTCTGGACTGCCCCAGATCTCTTTTTTGTTGATTGTGTTAAAGTGTTTGAAAGTATATTTAAGAAGTTTCTCAGGGATTTGTTTTATTTCTTCATTCGTAATCCAATCTTCGTAAAACTGCGCATTCTCACCTGAACAAGAACCTTGATGCAAAAAGAAACTAAACTGTTTATCAAAACTTTTACATCGCTCTTCTAAATTCAAATCAACTAATAACTTTTCAATAAAAGGCAATTGATCTATATTATTTTTATAGATAAACATTTGGATGCGAGGAGATATTCTATTTTGAACTAATTGTTCAATGGTTTTAATTATCTCTTTAAAGGCCCCTTTACGACCAACAAAAAAGTCCGTCGTATTTTCATCACCGAAAACGGTTAACTGAGCCGCTCTGACTCCTAATGTATAAAGCCAAGGAATATAATCAGAATCACGAACTGCCCGCCAATAACTGATATTTTCAAAATGTGTGGTTTTACTGTCGGATAATTCACTAGTTAAATTCCATAATTCCTTATAGTTAGGTGCATAATCCTCTTCTCTATAATTAGAAACAATTTCCAAATCATCAGTAAAAGGCCTAAAAGCCTGATAGGTAAATTTTAAATCCTCTATTGTCAGATTGCCATTAGGTGTAATCGCAAGCCAGCAATGTTTACATCTGTTTGGACAGCCATACATATCTAAACAAGCTGTAATTTTTTTTAATTTCATATAACTCTCCTTTTTAGATTAGTTTTTCTAGAAAGTCTTTAAACTCTGAATTTTTCGCAATCGAAGCCAAAGTTTCCAGATTATTTTTCGCTTCATTATCTTTGTCTTCTAACACCGCAAATATATCATCCAGAATTTTTTTGTATGCCTCATAGTTAGTGCCTTTAGCAGATTTTATAGCCGTTAGAAAAGAATCATAATTTAGCTTTGCGGCTTCTAAGTCATTTTTAATAAAGCTTAATATCGTTAAATAATAATATTTCGCTCCAAGTGCTTCCCGATGTTTTACTTTTAGCAGATAAGTTTCTAATTTTTGATTATCACTTAAAGCAAAATAAGATGAAGCAACCAAGAGAATAATGAACTGCCTATATAAACTAAAAATATTCCACTTTAGAAAGGATTTTCCCTTTTCAATAACTATTACATATTTCATTTCCTCATGCGCAATTACGATAATTTTATAAGCATAAAGACTCATTAAATTATAGAATATGATAATACCAGAAATAATCCCAATAATAAAAAGTGGTTCTTGCCAATAAAAGGCTAAGAAAATTATAGTAATATTTATTATCCCAACGATAATCAAACTAATTATAATCGAAAAACCTCTTTTATTCATACTTCCTCCTTTTATTCTGGATATAGATAACAACCTTTAACATGATCGTTAACCATGCCTGTAGCTTGCATAAAAGCATAGATTGTTGTTGAGCCTACAAATTTGAAACCTATTTTTTTTAAGTCTTTGCTTAATTTATCAGAAATTGCTGTAGTTGCGGGAATATCCTCTACTCCTTGCCGATAACCGATAACTGGTTTATTATCTACATATGACCATAAAAATTTACTAAATGACTCTTTTTTAGTAAATTCCAAATAGGTTTTAGCGTTATGGATAACCGCAAGAATTTTCAAGCGATTGCGAATAATTTTATCATTTAACATTAACTCTTCGATTTTTCTTTCATCATAAGTCGCTATCTTATTTGGATCAAAGTTATCGAAAGCTTCTCTATATCCTTCTCGTTTTCTGAGGATAGTTAGCCATGAAAGTCCCGCCTGCATACTTTCTAAGATCATAAATTCAAATAGTTTAAAATCATCATATAAAGGACGACCCCATTCTTTATCATGGTAATCGTTCATTATTTCAATATTTCCTGTCCAGGCACATCGTTGTTTTTCCATTAACTAACCACTAACTGAAATTGCCTTCTCTGATGGCAACCAGCCTTTCTTTCCTTCTTCATTTTGCACATATAACCATTCATAAACTACTTCTATTAAAGTAATCACTTGGTTTTTCTCTAAAATCAACTCCGTCGGATCATAATCCTGATTAAGAAGATTTTCTGTTAAGTAAATATCTGGAATATAAGTTTTATGGCCTTCAATTTCACAAGAAAACCAATGTAGCGACTCACATGTTTCAATATTATTAACTTTAGTTCCTTTTTTAAAAAGTGGAAACAAACCTTCCCCTTTGTGTTTATCTTTAACTATTAATCGCATCAAACTTCTCCTCTTTCGACATAACTATTATAACTGATAATGAGTAAAAATGGAAATTTTATTTTATATAATTTAGAACAAAGTTTAAACCTTCTTGCGCATAAAACCAAATTAAAGAAAAATAAAAACCCAACTTTCGTGGGTTTTCAGTTTGTTAAACTTTCCATCTTTTCAGATGTGGAAATACTTTCATAATCCGTTCTCTGGCAACTTGATCACTTTCGCCTTCACTTTTCCACCAAGGAATATTTATTTCTACTGCTTCTTCTAAAGTTTGCTGGCTTGTAAAATTGCCTTTTTGATAACAGTGAACACAATAATCTTCACTGTGAAGTCCATTTACTTCGGTTCCTTTTTTCTCGACTGTATCCATCGGCATATAACAAGATTGACAATTAACTACTTTTTCCATTTCTTTTCTCCTCTATTCTAAAATTCCACTTTCAAAAAATTCTCCGGTTATTTCAATTAAATTATAATCCGGGTCAACTAATGTAAAATAATGATATGTTGGATGAAAACTTGTAATTTCAGTAAAGGGCCCGATATTTATTTTCTTTATTCTAGAAAATTCTTTTCCTAAATCAGTTGTCCACAAATTTAAGACAATTTTACCATGCTTTGCGGATTCTAAATCGTAGTTTTTCAAGTGTCTTTTATTAATTATTGATAATATACAGTTTCCGTTAAACTTAAACTGCGCAAACCGACCAGCTCCAATAATCGTAGACTTCCTGTTCAATAGTTTTTCGTAAAACAAAATCGATTTATTTACATCATTAACTATCAGATATATTCCCCAATTCAGGATATGTTCGCTAGGCATTAATAAATCAGGTGCTTTTTCCAAAAGTAGTTCATCTGTCGTTATATTCCATAATTTACTTAATTCTACTATTTTAATAATATCAGGTGCCGCTTTAGCTAATTCCCACTTCGATACAGTTTGTCTGCTCACGCCTAATAAATCTGCTAAAGCCTCTTGAGAAATTCCCCGCTTTACTCGCTGTTCATAAATCTTCAGACCAATCCTTGTTTTAACATCCATATTAACACCACTTTATCACAAAATTATTATACCAGAAGAAAACAAAAAGTTACAGCGCCTTTCCTTGTCAATTTGTCAACCTACAGGCGCACACCGATAAAGTTAAAGAAAAATGGCAAAATTAAATGCCATTTCCAAATTATTACTTAAACAAATACAGGAAACACTGCATTCGTCCAGGTGCGATAACGAATATCATTTGTGCTTACCCAATTATTTAAAGCTTGAAGCAAACTAGTCGTTCCGCCAACTTGGGTTGCTAAGATTCCTGAGGCATTAAAACTCCCGACATTTAGTAATGTCATACCAACATTATTACCAATAGCAGTTGTGACTGTCGCTGTTGCTAGAAAGTAACTATTATGAACTGTTCCAGCACCACCAGAACCTAAAGCACCCGCAATGCCTCCAGTCCTTTCCGAAGGACCAGTCACATTACCTGTACTAAAACTATTGCGCATATGATTGCCGCCATTTAGTAAACCAACAATACCTCCAGCCATAGTTTCTAATAATGGGGAAGTAGTATTAGTCGCTGTAATATTTCCTGTATTAAAAGAATTGGCAATCGTCATTGGTCCAACAACTTGGCTTGCTGAATTAACGCTCCCGGCAATACCGCCAGCTCTTCTTCCGCCAGTAATAGTGCCCGTATTAGAAGAGTTTATAACATCGCCACCGCTTGATTGCCCAACAATGCCGCCCGCCGCAAAACCATTTGTAGAGACTGTACCTGTATTATGACTATTATGGATAGGACTTGTACTAGCTCCAGCAATGCCACCAGCTGAAATCTGAATATTTGTGGCGATTATATTTCCAGTATTACGGCTATTTTGCAGTAATCCGTTCATCGACATGCCACCAACAATCCCACCAACCTGAGATGGTAAAGTGCTTGTTGAATTAAGAGTTACAGTTATATTCCCAGAATTAAAACTATTATTTATTGTAAAGATTGGATTTGGTAAAGCTGCACCACTTGTATCATGAATTCCAACAACACCACCGATCCATAATCTTCCTGCTGTAACTATATTAATATTAACTCCATTATTCAAGTTATTAAGCGTAGAATTTCCTAAATGTCTTCTACCAATAATTCCGCCAACAATAAGTGATGTGGAAGCTGTTGAATTAACATTGATTTGACCTTGGACTAAATTTATATTTTGGATTGTTATATTACTTTGCCCTAAGCCGACAAAGCCAAACAAACCTTGAATATTATTATTAGTCGCGTTAATAAACATACCGATAATTGAAAAGTTTCCACCATCAAAATTAGCATTAAATACTCTTTGACTTGTATTTCCAATTGGCGTCCATAATTGCAATCCCTGAGTGCTGGAATTCCAGTTCATCCACCCGCCTTGAGCAGTTGAATCGTTTAAATAAAGATTGCGCGTTACTAAGAAATGAACGTCACTTTGATTTAATGGAGAATTAACTAATGAATTAACTTGATGAGCTAAGAACGCCAGATGTTCAGCGATTGAAATTTGCCAAGGGTTAGTTTCTGTTCCATCTCCTTGATTTCCTGGTCTGAAATCAACAATTGCACCATTCCAGGTGCTTTCTTGCGGCATAACAGTAACACTTACATAATTTCCGTTACCTATCGCATTTACTGCTCTGACTCTAATTGTATAACTTGTGTTATTTGTTAGGCCTCCCAATGTATGGCCAGTATTGCTTGTTGCCTGAGTCCAAGTTATACCATCAGTAGATACTTCAAACCTTGTAAGATTACTTCCACCGTTATTTTCTGGTGCTGTCCAAGTAAGAACAGCATGAGTATTCCCGCCAACGGCACTAAAATTAGTTGGTACTGATGGAACACCCGCAACTACTACAAAAGTTAGCTGCCTAGTCGTTTGCCCGGCGTCATTAGTCGCCCTAAAGGTAACATTTCTAGTCGCTAATACTTGCGTAGGTGTACCCGTGATTTCACCATTTGGCGCTAATGTTAAACCTAGAGGCATTATCCCACTTTGAATCGCCCAAGTAATTGGATTATCGCCAGTTGCGCTTAAAGTATAATTAAAGCTTTGGCCAAAAGTCGCTGTTGGCAAAGTAGTTGTTATAATAGTTGGTGGCACAGGTACTCGGTTATATTCAGTTGCGATAATGGTTATGGCAACTTCAACAATCTGCGTTGTCCCATTTCCTCTATTAATTGTGATAGATGCGGTAAAGATTCCATTAATACCTGTTGTGTTTTCTGGATTTCCCGCAACCGCAGCGGTAAAATGTATATCGGTTATTGCTACTGTAACACCATATGATGAAACTAGATTCAATGCATCTAATGCTACTTGAACTACGGCTTTTGCATTTTCTTGTGTATTCTCAAATTCTTGTGTTAAAGATAATTCGTTAAGATTTGCATTGACGATTGCGACTCTGGCATTATTTATTGCCAGATTATCGGCTGTAGTGCTATCATATTGGGTAGCTGTAATAACAATCAAAATATTTACGGTTTGAGTTATACCAGCATCTCTAGCAATCGTAATTGTTGCCTGAAAACTACCATCTGTGCCATTAGGCGAAGCTACTGTACCAGCAATTGGTGCTGTAAATAGTTCACTAGTAATTTGGACATTAACTCCATAGTTAGCTAATAAGTTTAAGTCCTCAAGTATAGTCTGAACATCGTTTCTTATATCAGCTTGCGTTTTATTCTGAGCTTGTAAAAAACTTAGCTCATTAATATTTGCCCCTTCAATAGCTAATCTCGCATTTGTAATAGCGATGTTATTATCAACAGGAGGTGGAATTTGAACAGTTATTCTTGCTGTTGCACTTAAATCATTAAACGTTGAAGTTGCGGTGATTGTCGCTTCGCCATTACTTAATGCAATAACTAAGCCACTAGCGCTGACTGTTGCGACATTTAAATTAGACGAAACCCAGCTTACTGTTGTTTCTGCACCACCGACCGAGACTACATTTGCGGTTAGCTGAACTGTCTGTCCCGCTACAGTTAATGTATAATTTGGCGGATTGACCGTAATTGACGTAACATCTGCTTCCTGTTGATTACAGGCTGTTAAAAATAAAATCGATGTTGCCACTAAGATTAAAGCGAATAAACTTGCGAATATTTTTTTCATGATATCTCCTTTAAAATTCTTTTTAGTATATTAAGCTTATTTTGTGTAGGCATTTAGAGCATCGAGCAGTTGCTTGATATTTGTTTCTTCTTTATAAGGCCTTAGAAATAGATTAAACTCCATAGGTAAAATAGGATTTGTACTAGTATACCCATATTTTTCAGAAACAACATCTGCTTTGATATTGACAATGATTTTTTTATTTTCTTGGACAGCCAACGATTTAATGTTTTCACGATTAAGCGCAAATGTATCGTAATGCGTTGGTCCGCCACTGATTTGAATAAATTCTGCATGAACTAAAATCTGTTCTTTGCTAACTACAACAAAGACCCACTGGCTCATAGAAAACTTGCCTACTTGGTGACGCCCAATAAGTAATGAATCTTCTTCTGAAACTTTACCACTATTAATAAAAGTCTTAGCTGCACGTTTTTGCCTTCTACCATGAGCTGATAAAGCAACAAATACAATCAGCGCAATAATCACCACAAAAGCAATAATTATTAAAATTATTTCTAGTCCCATAAACTTCTCCCTTTGCCTTAAATTTTACCTTTCTTCCAAAATGCTTCGCAATATCCATCAAGATTCATCTGGGCCCAATGTCCTCTAAGATTACTAATTTCATCAAGGGAAATTTTCTTCATCAGAATAGTTGGCACAGTTGATACATACTTTTTTTGGCAAGCTCAAACAATCGGCTGATATATTCTTCTTTTTTAATTATTTTAACTTCCACAACTTCTATTTCCATAGCTAAATCAAAACGCAGAAAAACCTCCTTACATTCCTCTTCAATGAAATAAGGAAATTTAGTATCTGATAAGTTTTACAAACTGATTGTGATTTTCGCTAATAAAAATCTATAAAACTTTCAACCGAACTATTCATTTGTTAAAAGATAATACGAGTAATCATAATTTCTTCCTATTTTAATTTGCTTGCATATAAATCTCCTTTAAATTATTTTTCAATATATTATACTATAAGCCCTTTAAACTGTCAATTTATTGTTATCTCCTTTCTTTTACAAAAAAATATGATATCTCTTTTTGTTTGAGTTCAAACATTGGAGATATCATATTTAATTATTCTGTTCTTAAAGCTTTAACAGGATCCTTCTTAGCCGCAATTCTTGCTGGAATTAAACCTGCCACTAATGTTAATAAAATAGAAATAGAAACTAAAAGTATTATATGAAATATCGTTACATTAGAAACACCAGCTCCAGTTGGCGTTAATGGCGCTGAAATATGATTAATGAGCGGTGAAAGTCCTAAAATAATTAATACACCTAAAATACCCGCAAATAAACCAATAAGAATTGTTTCCGCATTAAATACCCGTGAAATATCTTTTTTTCTGGCTCCAATTGAACGTAATACCCCTATTTCTTTCGTTCGCTCTAATACCGAAGTATAAGTTATAATCCCAATCATTATCGAAGAAACAACTAAAGAAACAGCCGCAAATAAGATTAAAACTAGAGAAATTGTATCAACGAGCAAATTAAGCATTTCAAAAACTTCACTAGTACCATCAATCATTGTAATGACTCTTGCTGGATCTGTTTGTGCTACATTATATTCATTAATGATCTCGACAACTTGATCTCTAGCCGCAAAATCGTTAGGAAATATTAAGACAGTTTGTGGAAGATTGTTACCGCCAAGTGCTCTTAGAAGCTGTGTATCAGTAAATGATGGCAATAGAAAACTATCAAAATCAACTACTGAACTAGCACTACTTCTTTGTGCATTAACAACATCTGAATTGTTATTAAGATTCATAATAGCTTGATTAGCAACTCCACCAACAAAGATTCCACCTTGACCCAAACCAACAAATTCATTAGCTGGTCTGATTATATTTGTAATAGTTACAGTGATAACATCTGAGCTATTATTATTGATTAAATTAATAATATCTGCTTCTGGACGCACTTGGTATGTAGATCCATTAAACTCAAATAAAGCATTATTAGAAAGAATTTTAAAGGTTTTTCCTAATACATCATTAATATTGATAATTTGATCGGTTGGTAAGCCCAAAAATGGTAAGACATGCTGATTAATTGTATTATCATGATTAAGAACTAAGGTAGCGCCAAATGCTGCTGAACCTGTGTAAGAACCAACAATAGTCATCCATTGTGCCGAATGGTCTGAAATCATTTGATCAGGAATAAAGCTTTCTAGAACCAATGGATTTCCTGGTGCCATTGGATTAAATGGCTGCGGCGTTCTTGGAGTATCTAATAAAACGCCATTAATTATATTAAAAGCTCTTATATTTAAACCTGTCATTTGATGAACACTCGCATAGTTTAAAGTATTTCTAGAACTAAGAAAATCCAGGAACGTCTGATCAATAATATTAGATCCCATTATTGGACCTGCTGGCGCTGATCCTTTTATTTCATTATCATTAAGATTAACATCTGATCCATTTCCATTAAATCCAAATTGTGTAAAGTTTTCTGAAATATCAAATGGAGCACTAGCCATCATGTTTTGTTGCATATCCGTTAAAACATTTCCGAACCCACTTTGAATTGCTAGAACTAGTCCAATACCTAAGATCCCGATACAGCCAGCAAATGCAGTAATTAAAGTACGGCGTTTTTTTGTCAAAATATTTTTAAGACTCAATTTCAAAGCTGTTGGAAAAGACATCGCCGTTTTATCTTTCTTATCCTCAACTACAGCTTCTTTAATTTCATAAGGCTGAGTATCACTAACAACTAAACCATCAGAAAGACTAATAATTCTTTTAGCGTATTTATTAGCTAATTCAGGATTATGAGTAACCATAATAATTAGCTTATTCTTAGAGATTCTCGTTAATAACTCCATAATTTCAACTGAAGTTTCCGTATCAAGTGCTCCAGTTGGTTCATCAGCTAAAATGATGTTTGGATCGTTTATCAAAGCTCTGGCGATAGCTACACGTTGTTGTTGTCCACCAGATAATTGATTAGGTTTTTTATTAACATGATCCTTTAAGCCAACTGTTGTTAAAACTTCAAGGGCTTTTTGTTTTCTTTCTTTAGCTGAAACCCCTGATAAAGTTAAGGCTAGTTCAACATTTGATAAAACATCTAAATGCGAAATCAAATTATAACTTTGAAAAACAAAACCGATACGATGATTGCGATAAGCATCCCAATCTTTATCTTTATATTGTTTAGTAGAAACATTATCAATTATTAAGTCTCCGTTACTATAACGGTCTAAACCTCCGATAATATTTAATAAGGTTGTTTTTCCAGAACCTGAAGCTCCTAAAATGGCGACAAACTCTGATGTCCGAAAAGAAACATTTACTCCTTTTAAAGCCCAGTACTTAACCCCACCAATATCATAGTATCTTTGAATATCTTTAATCTGTAACATAAATTACTCCTCTGTTGTTATTATTATCAGCAATTTTTTCACATAACAAAAGTAATTTCCAGAGAAAATATTTTTTAAACAAGGCTTTTCTCAGAATTTACAATGCGTCATATTGCTTAACACGCAATATTATACACTACATAGTATAATGTGTCAACAACAAAACAGCGTTTTCATAATTTTTTTCACAATTGGCACAAGTAAAGCAAAAGAAAACGGCTCAAACGAGCCGTACCATTTTCATTTTATTCAAACTAAAATTTCTTCTTGGGCAATTTTTGAATCTACTAACTCTCTATCTATATCATCTGGTTTATCTTTTATAATTAAACATACCAATTTATTAAGTGGTCTCAGAAAACCAATTAAGGCAAGCATCGTACCAATATTAAAGACTACATGAAAAACAGAAATTTGAAGGATTGGTTGATATATTAGACTTTGAAACCAAGGAATTATTACACCTTGCAAAGGCCAAAAAAATGCTAAAAATAAAATTGATCCTGATAAATTGAATAATACATGGAAAGCCGCAACTCTTTTTGCATCCTTATTCCCTGGAATAGAGGCAATTACAGCCGTAAAGCTTGTTCCTAAATTTGCGCCAATCGAAATAAAGATAGCTGATTCAAATTGTAACAACCCACTTGCGACCATTGTTACGCTTATGCCAATAGCTGCTGAAGAAGATTGAATTAAAATCGTAAATATTACACCAATAAGAAATAACCACAAAGGAAACGTTACTCTGCTAAAGACATTTTCAAAAAAACTGACGATAATTTCGTTATTGCTTAGTGCCGAACTCATTAAACGCATACCAATAAATAAAAGCCCAAAAGTTATAAATATATTTGCGACAGTAATCCATTTTTCTTTTTTTGTTGATAACTTTATTACAGCTCCGACAAAAACTAAAACCATGATAAAGTATCTAATCCGAAATGCCGAGAAAACAAATAACAGTGACGTCAAGCTACTGCCTATATTAATACCCATTACTAAGCCGGTTGCTTGAAAAAGAGTTAACATACCACCGCTTACTAAACTAATTATGATAATTGAAGTAGGGGTAGAAGATTGTGTGACTCCTACGATTGCTGTACCTAAACCAACATTAGCAAAGCGATTCTCTCCGGTTCTTTTGAAAAAATTATGAAGCCTCTCAGAAGGCTTTCCAAATATTTTTGAAAGCATGATAATTGCTAATAAAAATACTCCGACGCCAATAAACAAGTCCATAATGGACGTTGTGATATCCCAAAACATTAAATCAATCCTCTATTCTATAAATTTAGAAAATTAAATCAATATAGAAGCAGATGTTTCCAGCTTTGTTGAAAATATCTGTTATTTTTATTAAAACCTTGAATATTATATAACGGGAAACAAAGATTGTCAATAAAAAGCAGTTAATAAGAAGTTTTGTAGTTTAAATTATATTTAAAATAATAAAACCACCTCATTTTGGGTGGTTTAAAAATTAATTCTTAAGATTTTCTAATTGATTAGTCAATTCAATAATTTCATCAATCAATCCATCAATATAATCAATCATCGCCATTACTGGTTGAGTTGTTGATAAATCAACAGCAGCAAGCTTAGCTAATTCTAAAGGAGATTTAATTCCTCCGGCTTTTAAAACATTTATTCAGGCATCAATAGCAATTTCCTTGTTTTTTATTTTTTCAAATGAAGCTACAGCTACTGTAAGACCAGCTGAATAAGTATATGGATATAATCCCAGAACAAAAGCGAAATAAATACGCTTCAAAGAAGCATTGTGCTTCTTTTCTTTATAAGAAATTACAGGCTACCCTGTAACCTTAAAGGTGCTGTTAGACCGCTATTCCTCAAACTCTGAATTACTTCATCGTCTTTGGGTTTACTTTTTGCCATTATATTTAAACTGGCATTAATATCTGAATTAATAAGTTTTCCTGTCTTA
>WRBM01000037.1 GCA_009784525.1 Erysipelotrichales bacterium
AAAACAAATGCATCTCAATACTTTTTGGATCAGAGGTATTTATACTTCTTTTGGTTTTAATCCTTTAATCTGTGATATTTGCGGTCAAAGAATGACACTTAACTTAAATGAATCTTATTTACCCAGGGGAATAGTCCATGATTGAAAATCAATTCAAAATTAAAAGAATCAAAGTTACTGATGAAGAAAAAAGAGAAATAGCTCTTTATTATTTAGAAAGGCATTCTATTCCTGTTGATTTAGATGCTTATCTTAAAATGGAAATCTTTGAAGATTTTTTAGAAATGAAATGTGTTAAGTGTGATTATTCACAAGATTTTGATTTGTATGTTATTAGTGATCTTTATGAATTAGGTGATGATCCTTATCCTGTTTTAAGTTGTGATAAGTGTGGCCATAAAAGAAAAAGCGGCTATTTAGTTCCGCTTGAAATATATAACTCTATGAAAAAGTAGTTTTTTAGTTATTTATTTATAGCCTGTCAGAACAGGTTTTTTCGTTTTTGATAAGCGCTATTTTGAAAATGCACTTTCCTAAGCAACAAAAAAGACCCGATTTCTCGAGTCTTAGCTTTTTTCGAAATGAAATATTATATTTTCACAACGTTCTTAGCTTGCGGTCCGCGGTTACCTTCTTCAACCTGGAATTCAACTTGATCTTTTTCATTCAAAGTTTTGAACCCGTCCGTGCTAATCGCGCTATAGTGAACAAATACATCTTTTCCGTCTTCAGAAGTGATAAAGCCGTAGCCTTTTTCTGAATCAAACCATTTTACTGTACCTTTCATTATTGCTCCTTAAATTAAAAATATTCCGATAATTCCTTATCACAATAATTATACGCTAGTTTTTCCAAAAAAGCAAGATTTTTTTCATTTAGATGTACGAAAACGTTTCAATTTTGCATATTTTATAGTAAATAACGGCTAATATTCGCTTTTTCTGTGATAATTCCTTTAATTTTATTTGTCTTACAAGTCATAATAATCGTAATTCCCGGACCATGACCTGACTGTAAACAATCACTATGAACTATAACACCAACAGAAACTGCGCCTTTATGATAATTATAACCATATTGACAATAATGATCTTCAATTAAAACAATATCACCAAACTTTAATTGATCAAGTTTATACTTCTTGTTAGCTTCTTTATCAAAACACATCACATCATAATCACCACTTTGTGCAGTGCTGGCCCCTAAACCAGAACCCATTAAAAAAGCAGGAATGATTGTTGTGACATCAACTTCAAGAGAATCTTTTTTTAAAGAAATTTGCATTTTCTCTAAAAGCGCCGGATCAACATTCATTAAACCAATGTCTTCATATCCTTCCAATTTTAAACCAGTACCATAAGCCTTAATCTGAATTTTATCATCAACAGCCAATAAATCAAGGGTTTCATCATCAAAATAACAGATGACATGATCAATACCACCATGCTTACCAGTAACAAACCCTTTTTTACCTTTAGCGTCACCTGAAAGGATCCGGCATTCATTACCAATACAAGAAAACATATTTAAAGCATTGTTTTCGCCTAAATCAGCGTTTTTAATACTTACACCTGGTTCTACATGATCCCCTTCAATGCCCATGCAGCTATCGCCAATTTTATAGTTATAGACAATGCCGCCAACTGCCGGTAAAATAAAACCCTGGCCAGTCTGACAGTTAATCCGATAACGATCGGCTCCTGTCGGGTGATGCACTTTCCCTGATACCGAAAACATTACTAGTTTATCTTTATTTGTTTTCATTTTTTTCTCTCCTTTATTTTCCAAAAATATTTTTTACTTCTTTTAGCTTTTCAATAATATTTAAATCATAAGGACATTTATCCAGACATTTACCACAAGCTATACAGTCAGAAGCTTTTTTAGGAAACGTCTCATAACGGCTCTTGGCCCATTCTTTTAAGTTATAACGAGTATAGTAGCCAACCATCATTAAGGAACCGGGAATCTCTACTCCTACCGGACAAGGCATGCAATAACCACAACGCCGACAAAAATCACGACTGTAAGTTTCCTGAATTTCTTTGATCTTTTGTTTTTCCGCATTACTTAAAATAATAGGTTTACTGACCGCAACATTCTTTTCAATTTCGGTACTAGTATGCATGCCGGGTATCGCTACCGATACGTTAGAATTATTTAAAACAAACCGCAAAGCCAAATCACTATCTTCTAAAAAACCACCCGCCAAAGGCTTCATCACAATAACGCCAATATCTTTGGCTTTGGCTTTTCTAAATAATTCTTCGCCTTGAGTTTCTAAAATATTATAAGGAAACTGAATTGTTTTAAAAGGCATTTCTTCTAAAATAGTTAATAAAAAGTCCAAACTATGAACCGTTATACCGATATGGCCAATCTGACCATTAGTTTGTGCTTCCCTTAAAGCTTTATAAGCTCCGTCTTCTGACATAATCAAATTATATTCGTCTCTGTTTTTAACAAGATGACATTGATATAAATCAATATAGTTTGTCTTTAAATTAGTAAGGCTAGTATTAATATCTGCTTTCATTGCTTGATAACTTTTAGCCATTGATTTAGTCGCGATAATGAATTTATCACGTTTTCCAATTAAAGCATTACCTAATAATTCTTCGCTAATAGTATAACCACGAGCAGTATCAATAAAATTAACTTGCTGTTTAATTAATTGATCGATTAATTTATTAGCTTCTTCTTGCTTGATTTGTTGAATAGGAATACCACCAAAACCAATCTCACTGATTTTTAAGTTAGTTGAACCTAAGATTCTTTTTTGCATAACATCAATTTTCCTTTTTTCTTTGCGTAATAAATACTAAACAGATAAGTCATTAAATAAATAAAAAATAAGATGAGCCATTCAAAGTTAAGCCAAAAACTAAGAATTAAAGCTGTAACTATTGGTAAAGCTGCTAAAAAATAATTAATCTTTAGTTTTCCGCAACAAATTAAAAGAAAAATTAACCCTGATAAACTAAGCGCAAAAAATATTACTTCCGCCAGATTTAAAAAATATAACAACCTTTACCACCTCTTTCCTAAATATTTTAACATAAATTAGAAGAGAAAAATCAATTACTTTTTAATCTTTCCTTGCTTTCGCTTTTAATTAGCTCCAATAAGAAAGGCAAACTTTTTAAATCAACCTCAAGTAAAAAACAATTAACTAAACATTTTTGATAACGCTTGTCCTTAATATAAAAATCATAACCCATACAGCCTGTCCAACATTTTTTTGGATTAATAAGTTTTTTACACTGATCAGACTTTTCGATTTGCTTAATAATTATTTCAGGTAAGTCATTTAATAATTCTAAATATTTGTTATAATTCTTTCCATAAAGACGAATCATCAGTTTCTCATCATGAAATAAAAAATATAGAATAATCCCGATTGTGCTTTTTATTTCTGGTTCTCTATAAAACAATTGAAGTCCATTCTTTTTAGTCAACTCAATCTTTGTTTTATAACCTTGTTGTACTAACATCTCATGAACTGTAGTCACAAAATCTTTATACTCATTCTTAACATTAATCATAAAGTCAGCTAACTGATACTTTGGTTTTGGCATAATTAAAGCCCCCCTAATAAAATTTCAGTTAAATTATAACATAACTAATACGACATCATTATGTCATATTCTGAATTTTATTAGCTTTATTCCTTACTTCTTAATTCTTCAAACTTCTTAGCAATCGCTTCATAAGCTTCTAAAGCTGTCTGCATATTTAAAGACGCTTCTTCCATTACGCATAAACCACCAGACTGCTTAGCAATCGCATCAACTAGCAAATCATACTTATATTTAATATTATTCTCTTCCATCATAGCGAGGGCAGTACGTGAAGTCGTTAAACCATAAATAGCCTGAACTTCAGCTAGAGCCATTATTGAAGCTGCGGCTTTGCCGATAACTTTATCAACGATAATTGCATTTTTAAGGAGTGCTTTTTCTGTTTCAAACAAATGCTTAATGCCTCTTATCCCTGCGCGATTATCAGTTTTGACTATTTTTAATTTGCGGCTTTCTGAAGTTCGGTTAATTATAACTAAAGTAGCTTCACCTTTTTCAATTAAGACTTTGGCTTCTTTAATAATTTTTCTAGAAAGGATAAACTTAACTTCTTTTCTGACATTCGGATTTAGAGCATTGATAATTAAAGGAATTAATGTTAACTGAATAACAATGCCTGGTAAACCAGCTGAAATAGCTACAAATACTGTTGCGCCCCGCATTTCAGAGTTAAAAAATAATAAAGTATTAAACATTAAGCCATAACCAATTCTCCCAGCAATCATCGCCAGTGGTAAAGCTAAAAATAAAGGCCATTTTAATTTATGGAACAACAAGCCAGAAACAGCGCCATAAATAGGTAGTTCTACTAACATGATTGGTAACATCGGATATGTCGGTGGCATGCCTGTAAAAAGGCTAGAAAGCGCCGGGGCCAGTAAACCACATAAAAAGCCGTACTTTGGCCCTAAGATCAAACCACATAATAAAACAGGTATATGCATCGGTAAAACAATAGGACCGCCAATACCAACTAAATGGCCCGTAAATAAAGGCACAATAATTCCTAGTGCCACAAACATTCCTGCTAAAACCAATTTTTGTATTTCTCTTAAATCTCTGCCAATAATTCTTTCCATAAATTCTCCTTGTGTTATATTCTCATTGATTTTTTAAAGGCAAATAAACACTGACATGTCACTATAAATGTCAGTATATGTCACTATAAATGTCAGTATATGTCACTATAAATGTCAGTATATGTCACTATAAATGTCAGTATATGTCACTATAAATGTCAGTGAATATTTGATTTTATAACATTAATAACAAAATTAAAGAATCTTCCAAAAACCAGATTTCTTCGAACCAATTCTTACTAATTGCTTTTTTTCAATCAAAACATTAATATATCTTAATATTGTTCTTTCAGCTACTTTAATACTTTCAGCCAATTCCTTAACCGTTATAGATGCATTTTTTTCAATTAAGTTTAAAATAGCTCCATCTATTCCCAAACTTTCAATTGATTTTTTGCTAAATTTTATTTTATCAAATTCATTGAAAATAAATGTTACCTTTAAAAAGTTAGGATAGAAATCAAAAATCTCTTCTTCATATGACCTTAGAATTCTTCTGATACCAGTTCCTAGATGTTCAACAAGTCTTAGGTCTTTAAAAATTCCCATCAGTTCTTTATTTCTAGGTGCAGAAAAACCACCTAAAAAATCTTCCTTCGTAAAATTGTCCGGGAGCCCTCCTGTAGAAGTAATTTCTAACCGATCATCGAAAAGCTCAAATTTTGGCGGATATTCGTTCGTATAATCATTATGGACAATCGCATTAATAACTGCCTCTTTTAAAGCAATACTCTCTATTTTTTTGATTTCTTCCCTATTACTATCAGTTATTTTGGCAAAAGTTGTATTTTCGATATTCAACTTCTCTAAAATTCGTTTAGTAACTTTAATTAAGCAAGTATTACCTAATTCTTCATTTTCAATTATATTAAATGCATCTTTGCCTAAATATTTAGCGATTTTAAAAGATAGATTATTATTATCAGCCATTAAATAAGCAAGATAATTATATTGATTATCATCATTGATTAAATCCAATTGCTTAAGTAGATTTTCGCCAAATTCATACCCAAGTTCATTATATAAAATTTTCAATTCACTAAAAGTAAGATCCTGATTAGGCGATAGAATATTTTTTAAAGAGTTTCTCGCTCTTTTAGAAAACAGTGTTGTTATCATGTCTAGCGGCATTTTTTCAGTAGAATTTGCGACTCTCATAAAACAGCCTTCCGGAGACATTCCTTTAGCTTTTAGGTAATAGGGTCTTTCATTACCTCTAGCAACAATAACATTTATATATTGCTTGTTGCCCTTTTTTTCTACAGACACTTCAAACAATCCTAATGTTGAGGGCATAATATTATCTCTTAATCTATTTTTAATTTGCAACTGAATCGAATCAATTTCAGCAACTCCTACCAGTGAACCATCATCTTTAAATCCAATATAAAGATTTCCGCCATTAGTATTCAAAAAAGCTATGATTGTCTTTTCAAATTTATCATTTAGATTTTCTTTTAATTCAAGAGTTGTACTTTCGTGAATCATTATTAACACCTCAAATAAATTATAACAAAAATAAACTGACAAGTCAACAACAAATGTCAGTTTAAATGTCAGTTTATTTTATCATAGTTTCTAAGGCAAAATTTTCACTAAGAATCAAAACTAAATAAAAATTATTGACAATCGCAATAAATCGGCTAAAATATACTCATAATACATTTTAGCCTAACATGAGCATAATTAATCACCTTATAATAATTAATTCAACATCTAAAATTGGTCGAAATTTAGTTAGTTCAATGACTCCGTAAGAAAAAGCTATATCATCAAACATTCCGATATTTAGTCGCCTAAACTTTAAACTAATTATTAATATTCCATCTTTATAATTTATTTTCTTCACTTCGTACCATTCAGCACTTCTAGACTTTAGCATAGGTATAATTACTAGTTGGTGTCCCTCAAAAAATTCTTCATCATATTTTTCTGTAATGCCATAAATAAAATTTTTAAATGGTTGTATATATGATTCTGCTATTTCAGGGCTTAAATCAACAAAATTATCTAGTGATTTAAGATAACATTCCAACATTTTTTTGTGCCATTTATTTAAATCCTCTTCATCATATAGTAGAACATGATTAGTTTTATTACCTAAATGTTCTAAATAAGGTTTATAAAACCGAGCATTAAAATTAGCCCCACTTACGCCTTTAATCCGACCTTTATTAATCGGTTCATGTCTTGCAATGTTTAAATCAAAGTTCAGGATTTGTGGCAGATCAGTAACTTCAATAAAACCAAAATAATAAGCTTTATCATCAATCATTCCGAATTTTGGTCGCTTTACTATCAAGTCGATTGTTAAAGTTGAATTCAGATAATTTATTTTCTTTACTTCAAACCACTCAAGTCTTCTAGAACTTAGCATAGGCACTATTATAAGTTTACGACTCCCAAAATAATCTTCTGCATATTTTTCTGTAATATCAAATATAAAACTATTGAAATTGCTAATTAATTCGTCTTCAAAAGCAGCATTATTTAAATCAAGATTTTTCACCCGTCTTTCATGCTCTTTGATTGCTTCTTTTTGCCAATTACTTAAATCCTCTATATCAGAAACCATAATTATATCTTCATTTATGCCACAACGCAGATAAGGTGTCTTATAAAAATTGGCATTATATTTTGCCCCACCACTCCCACTAATTCTTCCATTGTTGGCTCCACAAGCAATTAATCCAATCATTAATAATGCGATACTCATAATACTAAAAACTTTTTTATTCATGATACCTCTCCTTTTCTTATTTGCAAAAAGCTATGGTTCGATTAAATATTTAACTTTAAAAATAATCACTCTCTTTGTTTATATAAAATTTATAATCTGAATGACCTAAATACTTTAAAAAAGAAAAAAATCCATATTATACTCAATATAGTTAGTTATTCTTAATTTTTGTTTAAATATCGTTTGAAATTTCAAGTAAAATAGCTTATATAGCAATTATAGCATGCTATTGTCTTCTTTTCAAGTTTTTTTATAAAATATTTGTCGCTTATAAATGCCAAAAAAGAGTTGAAATTTATCTAGCATAAAATACTAAATATTCAACTCTTTTTTCATTTTAATACATATCGGGCATTCCCATTGGCATATCAGCCTCTTTATCTTCCTTTTTATTACCAACAGCAACTTCTGTTGTTAAAAATAAAGAAGTAATTGACGCTGCATTTAAGACCGCACTTTTCGCTACTTTAGTCGGATCGATGATGCCAGCTTTAGTCATATCTACCCATTCACCAGTCTTAGCGTTAAAGCCAATATTCTTAGCGCTCTTAACTTGCTTACTGATTATTTCCAACCCATCATATCCGGCATTTTCAGCGATTTGATAAATTGGCGCCGTTAAAGCTTCTAAAACTACATTAATCCCTTTTTGGACTTCGACAATTGGTGAAGAAAGTATTGGTTTCAGTTCGGCATATATTTCTACTAATGCTGCCCCACCACCATTAACAATACCTTCTGAAATCGCTGACTTAGTCGCATTTAAAGCATCTTCAATCCGTAATTTCTTTTCCTGTAATTCCGGTTCCGTCATGGCGCCAACTTTAACAATCGCTACCCCTTTAGAAAGTTTGGCAACTCTTTCATTAAGTTGTTTTTTATCGTAAGGACTTTGCGTATTAGCTACCTGATTTTTAATTTCATCAGTTCGGGCTTTAAGAGCTTTCTTATCGCCATTACCATCAATAATTGTCGTTGAATCTTTTTTGATAATAATTTTTTTGGCACTACCAAGCAATTCCAAGTTTAAGTCTTTAAGTTCCATATTTAAATCTTTATCACAGAACTCACCACCAGTAAGTACGGCTAAATCCTTAAGAATTTCTTTTTGATTGTCCCCAAAGCTTGGCGCCTTAGTCGCTGCTACATTAAAAGTACCTCTTAGTTTATTAACAATTAAGGTACTGACAACATCATTATCAATGTCGTCAGCGATAATTAATAAAGGTTTACTCGTCGCTACTACTTGTTCTAAAAGCGGCAGGATATCTTTGATTGAATTAATTTTATGATTAGTAATTAAGATATAGGTGTTCTCCAGATTAATCGTCATTTTCTCGCGATCATTAACCATATAAGGAGAAATATAACCCTGATTATATTGCATCCCTTCTACAGTTTCCAGAAAGGTCTCAAAACCTTTTGATTCATCAACACTAATTACGCCATCGTTTCCGACTTTAGCCATTGCTGAGGCGATAATATCACCAATTTCTTTACTACCGGAAGAAATAGTCGCAACAGAAGCAATATCTTTATTAGTCTTAATCGGTGTTGATTTTTCAATTAGTTTTTTCGCTACTTCCTGAGACGCTAACTCAATGCCTTCGCGCATTAAAACCGGATTAGCACCTTTATTAATTGCTTGCAGGCCATGATGAATCATGCTTTGCACTAAGATAGTTGCGGTTGTTGTACCGTCACCAGCATCTTCATTGGTCTTATTCGCTGCTTCAAAAATTAGCTTAGCGCCCATGTTGGCAAATTCATTGTCAAGCTCAATCTCCCTGGCAATTGTCACACCGTCATTTGTAATTAAAGGTGCCTGATTACCTCTGGATAGAACAACATTACGTCCTTTCGGACCAATCGTTACCTTAACAGTATCCGCCAGTAAATCAACACCTTCAAGCATTGCCTTACGGGCATCATTAGCAAACTTAATTTCTTTACTCATCTTATTCCTCCACAACCGCTAAAAGTTCTTTACTGGCAATAATCAGATAATCTTCATCTTGATATTTAACTTCAGTCGCTGAATATTTTTTATAAAGCACTAACTGACCTGGTTTAACTTCTACAGGTTGTAAGACGCCATCAACTAAACTACCCTTACCAATGGCGATTACTTTAGCAATACTTTTATCATCATCATTATTTGTTGTTAGGATAATCCCACTTTTTGTTTTAATCTCTGGCTTAGCTTTCTGTAAAAGCACATTATCATATAAAGGTTTAATCATCATTATCTCCTTAAATTTTTTAGATTATGCGACGTTTTTGACTTCTTCCTTACGCGTTACGTCAAGCACCTGAGCCCGATCGTTAACTCTGGAAACCGCTAAAACTGTATCAGTAAATGGTTGAAGATCACTCATTCTATGTGGTGGAGTCGCAAGCATAATCTGAACTGGCATACTGTTGATAAATTGCATCATTGCTTTAGTACGACCAGAGTCCATCTTATCGAAAACCTCGTCAAATAATACTAAATTAACAGCTTCGCCATGCACAGTTCTTTCCGCAGCCTGATAAATCTGCACGAAAGAAGCTAAAATCGCTACGTAAAACGGAACTTGCGTCTCTCCTCCTGATTTCTCTTTAAAGACACGGGAATAAAGGATAAATTCATCGTTTTTCTTAATGATTTTAATATCATAATCCATATAAGTACGATAATCCATAAACTTTTCCAAAGCTTTACCATGCGAATTAACTTCATCAGCGGAAAGTTCATCAAATAATTCCGCAAGCTCTTTTTGATACTTCTGTTCGAAATCATAAGT
Source organism: Erysipelotrichales bacterium (assembly GCA_009784525.1). Classification (GTDB taxonomy): domain Bacteria; phylum Bacillota_I; class Bacilli_A; order Acholeplasmatales; family WRBM01; genus WRBM01. The sequence continues at coordinate 10,187 of WRBM01000037.1, forward strand.
AAAGATTGTTTCTTTACCTAAAGAATTCTCTTCATTGATAATCATTTCATAAAAGGCCGCATATTCTTTACTTTTCGGGAAAACAAACTCATAGCCATCTTCACCGAAACGAATATTATGTAAAGCATCATTAATGCCTTTAATCTCTTCCTGAGCAGTAATGATATAATCACGCAACTTAGATAGGAAGTCTTCCTTAAAGACTCTTTCTGAATCTTCTCTGGCTTCTCTGACTTTAGACTCATAGTTAACTAATTCAGAACGAACAAGTTTATCTAATTCGCTTAAATATTTAACCATCGCTTCTAGTCCGATGCCAAATCCGGAATTATACTCATTGTTATACTTAAACTGCAAAGTCTTTAAATTTTCTTCAATCGCCTGCAGGTTATCTAGCTCAACTTGAATTAAGCGCTGATATTCAGAAAAGATTTTTCCGCGATCTTTACCAGTTTTCATCTGATCAGCTAATAAAGTTTTAGCTTTCTCAGAAATGATTAAGTTTTCTTCAGTAATATCCTGCATAAACTTGCTGGCTTTTTCCAGCTCAACTTTAAGTTCAGAAACAGTCAGATGACCTTTTTCGATATTAGTTTTGATTCTTCCGATTTCTTCGAATAATAAGGCTCTTCCGGCATTAAGCTCTTGGATTTCCTTTTTAAGACGCTCGTATTCTTCTTCATGAGTGGAAGGATCTTTTTTGCTTAAGTTATTTTTTCTTTCAACTAATTCCTTTAATTGTTGGGCATTTTTCTCTGATTGACTGAACACAGCCGCATTAATAATTAAGTCATGAAGATTAATTTGTGATAAATCATTAATTTCAATAACCGCTTCGTCAATCAATTTCTGATTAGCTGTGTACTCTTCTTTTAAAGATTCAGCTAATTTACGCCAATTATCGGACTGTGCTTCTAAGGCATTCTTACCAATAAATGGTTTTTCAGTTCTGCGGTTTAACATTCTGATTGTATATCGCTGATAGACAAAACCATCACAAGTAATACTAGCTGTATAACGTTCCAGATCACTATAAGAATCACACATAATAATATGTCCGACCGTCATATTTATGTAACGTTTAGCATCGACATTCTCTGAAGTAATGATTGAAGCTAAACTTTTTGGCTCACACGAGTTATATTTAGTAATCTGCTTAGTATTAACTAAACCTGTTCCTAAAAAGCTACGTTGATGTTTTAGTTTGTCAAATACAAATAAAGCATCGTCAAAATAACGGGGATCAACAATTAAGTTAAAACGTTGATTGCCTAAGAAATCCTCAACGGTATTGTGCCAGACTGGGTCTGTCACTTCTAATAATTCAGCTAAGATATTAACGGAAATATCTTTGTTGTATTTGTTTCTTAAGTGGGTTTCAATTTCCCGCTTCAAAAACATTAAGTCATCAGAATAACGTAATGATTTACCTTCTAATAAGCGTAAAGTTGTCCGCATTTCATTGATTTTACGTAACTGGTCTTCACGATTAGTTTCTAACGATCCTTGATATTTATGTAAATCAGAAGTAATAAGTTTTAGTTTCTGTTGCAAGTCAACTAAAAAACTAACTGATTTATCAACAGTCTCATGACTGAAATTTAAAGATTCAATCTTAATTAAATCGTCATAGATTTTTTTACCGGTATGTTTCTTTAAATCTTTACCAATTGCACTAATATTAGAAATTTTACCGATAAAAGACTTCAATTTAGCTTCCAAATCCGTTTGATTTTGGCGGAAGCGCACGATTTGTTTGTCAACAACTTCTGAATTCTGGAAGTCTTCCTGATTAATCAGTTTCGCATAAACTTCCTTGCTTCTTTCATCAAGCGCATCGCTTTCTTCTTCTAACTCTCTTGCTTCTGTATTTTTCTTTTCTAAAGCATGACCAAGTTTAGTAATTTCATCTGATTTTTTATCAATTTGACTTAAGATATGTTCTTGTTCAATAAGTTTAATCAGATATTCATAGATAGCTTTTTGTTCCTGATAACTATTAATATCTGCGTAGAAATTCTTCATTGATTCCAAATCTGTAATTCGTCTTTTGATTTGTTTTAAGGTTCTTTCTAAATCTTTATAAGCTCTGATACTTTCCTGAATACTTTCAACTTCAATTTTCTTTTCCGTTAAAAGATGCTGGTAAATAAACTGCTTAACATCAGGAATTGGTTTAAACGCTAAAGCTTTAGGAATTAAAGTGAAATAGCGCTCATTAATTGAACCAAAACGTTGACGAAAACCTCTTTTTGTTTCTTTTTTAGTCAGGAAACATTCCGATAACTGATTATTCTTTCTAAAATTTACTGTTGAAAGAATCTTACCTTCATCATCGATAAATAATTTATCGGTAATTTGATCTTCTAAAATATAAAACATAACTTTTGGTGGCGTAATCTCGCCAAAAGCATCAATTACTGCCCCGACAGTAAAATATGTATCTTTCTTTTCCTCATAAAATTCCAAAGCAATATGCCCGGTAACATCACCAGGTCTGATATATTCTCTGTCATCGGTTCCTAATTTACACTTGACATAACCACGAAGGTCACGTTTACCTTTTTCATTGGCCGCAAGATTAAAATATTGTTCTCCAGCGGTTAAAACAAAGGAAACTGCATCGAGAATTGTTGATTTACCAGTCGCATTCTGACCAGTAACTAATACATTATTGCGAATTTCAATTGTTGAATTGGCAAAGTAATGCCAATGAATCAAACGGATTTTAACTAACTTCTTCACTTGTTTCTCCTTCACCATCATCGGTTAGCTTACTAACTAAATTGTAAACTTCCTGAATATTTTTCGTCGAAAGAGCCAAAAGAATCGAAGGATAAATCACGATTCTGGCATTTCCTTGGGTAATATCTCCTAAAATATCGATTAGATTATAACGTCTGAACATCCTGAAAATTGTTACTAAATCAGTTTTAGTAATATTTTTCTTGATTTTCAGGTTCTGATAATAACTTTGAATTTCCGCAGAAGTACAAATGATATTTTCATTAAGAGAAACTGTGCTCATTTTCTGATGATAGAAAAGCCTTAAAATCAAAAGTAAAATACTTTCATCACGCTTTAAGCGTAAACGGCTTCCATTTTTTTGGTTAACTATCTGAAGACAACTATTTTCATGATCGATAATCAATTCATAGTCAATAATCGCAAAAAACTCTTCAAAAAGTGATTTGTAGTTAATGACAAAATAGTATTTTTCCGTATTATCTTTTTTAGCACGAACTAGATAATTACTCGCTAACAAATCATTACAAATATCTGAAAACATCTGTTTTTTAGGATTTGACAGTTTATCGTACTCTTCATTAATCATGCTTTTCCTGCTTTCTGATAATAAAATCTTTTAGTTTATAACGACTGTGATTTACAGTATCCTCGTTAATATCGACGCGGTAATTCTCTAATCCGGAATAAGCGGCGATATAAAGAAGTTTCATGATATCTTCTTCGTGTTCAAAATCAGTTCTGATAATATCTGAAGCTTTTAACTCCGGATTTAACTCCAAGGCTTCATTGACAAAAGTGACAATCGAATTTTCCGAATAAATATTATGATAATTCTTCATAAATTCTTCGCCTAAGCCGTCAAAATCACTAAAGTCTGTGACGAGCATATTCTGAAGATTGTGCTGATAAGATCCTCTTGGCTTAAAAATTGATTCCTGGTCAATAAAACCACTGTTGGTCATATTGAATAACTTATCAAGTTCATTAAGACGTGGTGTCTTTGAGCGTTTATGTTCTTGACGTACAAACTTTAAGATTGTATTAATCTGACCGATAATATCATTATCCGTATTCATTAAGAACTTGATTTTAGTAATCGTAGAATTAATATAATCTTTGTTTTTCTTATCAATTTCTGTAATCATCGCTTCTAAAGCTTTGAAAGTATCGATTATCTCATTAATCTGACGATCGGCTTTCATTGTCGCATCCTGATAATTCATTTGTTTAGTTTCCATATAATCGTTTACAATCATATTCATCACAAAACCATCATTTTGCATTTCTTCTAGCTTTTTAATGATGAAATGCTTATACTTGTTTATGTTATCGCTTGTCTTAAGACGAACATAAGCCCTGTCTAAGATTTCATCTTTGTGATTCATTAAAAGCGAAATCAAATCCTTAACTTCTGATTTTTCGATAATCATACCAAGATAATACTTAAGTCTTGAATCCATTTTTCTTAATTCTCGTAAAAATAAAACAGTATTACGGTAAACTTCATCTAAGACTGTCGCATATTCAACGTTATCCGTTGAGTTCAAAAGCATATAAATTGTAAAAATGTAGCCTTTGAAATTTGTATCGACATATTCGTCGTCTAAGGCACCAGAATTTGTCCGGTTTAATATCTTTAAGAAGGCCTGGACAAGATTGATGCTGTATTCCGGGAAATTGATCCAATCTGTGTAATTGAAATCAGAGTCAATATATAACCAGCCATATTCTTCCAGACGGCGCAAGATAAAATTGGCTTTTTCACGTTCACTCGTGTGATTTTCTTCTTCTTCCTCGGTTAAAAGTTCGTACTTCTCCAAACAATCAATCAAAATCTGCTGGGCGATCGATTTCTCCAATCCGAAGATTGGACCTCTTTCGTAGGCCAGAAATAACTCTATTAAAGCATAGCTATAAACTGCGCGATTTTTTGATATAAATAAATTGAAGAGATTTTCCGGAACGTTTTGAAAAATATTCAAATTTCTTCCTCCTTTAACGCTTCCTAAATATTATATCACAGACCGCTTTTTATTCAAGTATAAATTTAATATTTATGTTGCCAAAAAAATATCGCCAGAAATCAGATATTCCAAGTTCATTTTGCTTTTTTGCAAAAATTCGACAAAAATGCTTTTTAGTAAACCTAAGCCAATTTTCAGATAAATTGAAAAAAATGAAACAATAAAAGGGCTTTCATGATATAATATAGTTCTACTATTTAAGATTGGAATGATTTTTTGTGTTTTATCAGGTTTTTGAAAATATTTTAGCCGAGATTCTGCTTCGTCTTTTTATCTCATTTGTTATTGGTTTTATCATCGGCTTTGAGCGCGAAAAAAATGGCCACCCTGCTGGCTTAAAGACTCATATTTTAGTTTGTGTCGGCGCAACTTTAGTAATGCTTACTTCCATTTATGGCTTTGAAAATCTTTCAGATCCTTCACGCTTAGCAGCTCAGGTCGTTAGTGGCATGGGCTTCATCGGAGCTGGAGCAATCATGCGAGATGATTCAGGTGGCATTAAAGGTATAACAACCGCTGCGACCCTTTGGGTAACGGCAATGATTGGTCTTTCAATTGGAACAGGAATGTATATTCCGGCAGTCGCCGCTGTCTTTTTAGTTACCGTCTCACTTCTTTACATCAGACGTTTTGAAGGACGCTTCATTAGACGCAACATTTATCTTTCTATTACTTGCAGGAAAGAACTGCCAGTAACAACAATTATTTTGCAGATTTTAGAAGATAAGAAATTAGAAACAATTGATTTGAATCTTCAGCACTTAGGAAAAAACGACTCAGGACTAACTAAAGTTACGATTACATTAGAAAACCATTCAGAGTCCAAGGTTGCAATTCAGGAAGCTATAACAGAAATCCGGGAACAATTAGATCCTAAGCATCTTCAGATTGTTAATCTTTAAAATATATTAATGATTCATTAATAAAGGCGTAATAGAAGTTGCGCTTTTTTTATTATAAATTTTTTTCTTAAAGAATGTTTATATTTTTCATATTGCTCATCGCTGACTTCGAAAAAGTATTTTGATAATTTCGGATATTTTTTGTCTTTTTTTCGAAAATTTTCACTTTTTCCTAGTCTTTTTTCAAGCTTATTCATCAATTTGATAAAATTATTTTTTAATTTTCGCCACAAAAAAGAGTCCTATAGTATTCAAGAAATGCTTGTACTTATTAAATTTTTATGATAAAATATTTCAAAAGGATTGATAAAATGATCAAAAAATATTCTATGAAACATTTTCTATGCCCTACTCGTTTATTGCTTTCTGGCGCAACAATCTTTTTATTACTCATGATGGGGTTTCGCTTTACAAATTTAGGTTTTGTTGCTTTAGTGCTTTTAGCTATTTATCCTTGGCTCACGGAAATCATTGAACTCGATAAATCAAATGTTCTTTGTCGGCGATGGCTTTTTATTGTGTTAAATGGGCTAATAATAACATCTGCTCTTTTTGTGACGATACCTAACCATATCTTAAGTATATTCTCTGATATCAGTATCGAACCAAGTTCTTTATTCATATTAATTGGGTTTGGATTAACTGCTCTTTGTATTTGTTTCGCTACTACGCACAAAACAGAAAAAAGTAAATTATGGTTTATTGAGTCCCTGACAATTATATTTGCAAAAATTTTCATCTATTTTATTTTAATTTTTTTAGAACGCGAATATCTTCTTATATTGTTAATAATAATGTTACTTATTGAGTTATATATTTTATTCAATTATTATCTGAAAGCCATAAATCCCCAAAACGATGCAAATTGGCTAAAAAATCCCTCAAATTATTAAGGGATTTTTTTCATTTTATTTATATTAAGCTGCTTGTCTAGTTAAAAGGCGTTTGCGTCTTTTGAAAATAACAATCAGAATAATAATTGCGATTATCCAGATAGCCGAAAGCACGCTAACAATAACTGGCCAATTAAGTCCGTTATTAGTGCCCAAACTTTCCCACATCGCTGTTACTGTAATATCTTCTGTCAGTTCATCTCCGGTAAACCCATACCAGCCTAGGAACTCAAAGCCTTCTCTTTGCAGAATCGGCCAACCGACTAGGGATGCTAATGTTCCTCTTTCAACAATACGTGTATAATTAATATTTGTTTCTGAACAAACAAAATTGATTGTAATAAACTGTCCTGTTGAATTAATATATTCCGCAACTAATGTAAAATCATCTGAGACAACCATACCTTCTCTATAACCGCTCCAACCAACAAAGCTTTTCCCAGCAAACATAGGCGCTAAAGGGAATAAGGTTGCTATAGGCGTTCCAACAGGGGCATTTACGCGTTTAATTAGTACATTACCAAGCTCATCGCGATAGACAAACTCAATTGTACGCATTTGCACTTCCGCAAAAACCGCTGTTAAAACAAGATTAGAAATTATCGTCTGATTGACATTTGTGAAAACATCCCAACCAATGAATTGATTACCCGTCATCGTTGGATTCTCTGGCAACAATGAAACGATAGTTGTACCCTCTATAATGTTATTATGCTGGGAAATTATTGTTCCATCCGCATTTTTAAAAATAACTGTAAAACGTTGAGCTGGATTGTTTGTCGTATCATTAACATAGATAGCTCTGAAGCTATGGTTTCCACTAACTGTTTGTCCAGGAATAAATCCCTCAAAGCGAACAAAAGTTTTTCCTTCAATAACCGGAGCTTGTGGACTTTCAATCAATGAACCAAACTCTTTAGTTGTATTCCCTGTATTAATAATTGTTATACCATCTTCTGCTAAAAACAGAACTTGATAACTATTAATTACCCAAGACGCACGTAAAATAATTGTTGAATATGTAAGATCAATCTTATCAAATAATTCAGCCACAAAACTACTATCCGTTATTAATTGATTATCTGAAGTTAACCAACCTTGGAATGTCCAGCCAACTAAATTAAAATTGTTTTCTGATAGTTGCGAAACTACTCCAAACTGATGATTAGAATTTGTCATTGTTCCTCTGATATCATGAGTTGCATTCGCTGGTCTATTTGACTCATAAAAAATTGTATAGGTATTTGCGGTCCACGAAGCGACTAGCGTAACATCATTTGCGATTGTCCAAGTACCAGTCATCGGAATATTATTTGTGTTATAGTACCATCCCGCAAATGTATGACCTGTTTTTGTCGGTGTTGGTAAAATATAAGCTGTATCAAATGTTACTATTTGTGAAGATGGCACTAAAGCATTACCGTTATTAACATCAAAAGTAATTCTATAGGTGCTGGGTACAAATTTTGCATAGAACGTTATGTTACCAATTGAACCTTCTGTAATCGCTATGCCTGTAACTGGTATTAAATGATCTGAATCTAGAAACCAACCAACAAAATCAAAACCGACTCTTGCTGGATCTACTAAAGTAATATCTAATGATTCAATTGTAAAAGTACTAGGATTAGTGTTAGTTACTCCTGTTAATGTTGTTCCATTTGAGCTAAATACATAAGTTATTGTATAAATGATTGGCACAAACCTTGCATAGAATGTTATGTTTCCAATCGAACCTTGTGCAATAGCTATTCCTTTAACTCGCTCTGACGAATTAAAAAACCAACCAGCAAATTTATAACCAGTTAATGATGGATTAACTAAAGTAATATCTAAAGATTCAATCGTAAATGTTCCTGGATTTGTGTTAGTCACTCCTGTTAATGTTCTTCCTGTTGAACTATTAAATACATAAGTAATTGTATAAGCAATTGGCATAAATCTTCCATAAAAAGTTCTGTTTCCGGTTGAGCCTTCTAAAATAGCTACGCCTGTAACTGGGGTTAAATGTGCCTCTTCTAAGAACCAACCATCAAAATCATATCCCGCTAACGATGGATTAGCTAAAGTGATATCTGCTGTTTCTGCGTTAAAACCGGCAGGATTGTTATTTGTTACTCCTGTTAAGGTTATTCCAGATGAACTATTAAATACATAAGTAATTGTATAAGCAATTGGCATAAATCTTGCGTAGAAAGTTCTGTTTCCAGTTGATCCTTCTAAAATAGCTACACCTGTGACTGGTGTTAAATGTGCCGCTTCTAAGAACCAACCAGCAAATTCAAAGCTAGCTAACGATGGATTAGCTAAAGTGATATCTGATGATTCAATTGTAAAACTGCTAAGATTTGAATTTGTCACACCCGTTAAAGTAAATCCAGTTGAACTGTTATATACATAAGTAATTGTATACGTTATCGGTGTAAATCTTGCGTAGAAAGTTCTATTTCCAATTGATCCTTCTGTAATAGCTACTCCTGTTACTGGCGTTAGATGCGCGACCTCTAAGAACCAACCAGCAAAATCATAACCAGTTAACGATGGATTAGCTAAAGTAATATCTAATGATTCAATCGTAAATGTTTCTGGATTAGTATTAGTAACTCCTGATAATGTTCTTCCAGTTGAACTATTAAAAACATAAGTAATCGTATAATTAATTGGGACAAATCTAGCGTAGAAAATTCTGTTTCCTGTTGAACCTTCTAAAATCGCTACTCCTGTTACCGGTAATAAATGGGTTGTATCTAAAAACCAACCATCAAAATCATAACCTGCTAACGATGGGTTAACTAATGTAATATCAAGTGATTCAATTGTAAATGAGCTAGGATTAGCGTTTGTTACTCCCGTTAATGTTGTTCCTGTTGAGTTATTAAAGGCATACGTAATTGTATAAATGATTGGCACAAATCTTGCATAGAATGTTATGTTTCCAGTTGATCCTTCTATAATTGCTACTCCTGTGACTGGTGTTAAATGCGCTACTTCTAAGAACCAACCAGCAAAATCATATCCAGCTAACGATGGATTAGCTAAAGTAATATCTAAAGATTCGATTGTAAAACTGCTAGGATTTGAATTCGTTACACCTGCTAAAGTAAGTCCAGTCGAACT
>WRBM01000038.1 GCA_009784525.1 Erysipelotrichales bacterium
CAAGATAATTAATAGTTATCCTTCATATTTTTATTTAAAAATTCATTCATTGTTAAATATTTTTTCATACTCATCTATGATTTTAATAACTATATCAATAGCTTCATTATCTTTTTTATGCTCTAACAATAGATATAAATTCTTAATATTGTCATTAGCCTTTGGATGATACATTTCCCACTGCTCTTTTACTTGTTCCCACAATTTTTTAGCTGTGAAACCAGTAGAACCAATAGGAATACAAATACCTTTAGGCATTCTATAGTTCATATATTCTAATTCCTTTGACATTCCGCCAACATTGTGATTAGTGCGCTCTCTTCCGTAAATAAAAATTGCGTATTGCGCTTTTTCTGCTATATGTTCCCTATTCCTTGGTTTATTGACAGAAAGACTTGATTGAATATCACAATGCTTCGACCTTGGAAATGGATAAGAATGCAGCCACTCTGTTAATTCTTGTTTACCGCTACTATGAATTGCATGATAAGCACCAGCAACGACAGCGGGACCTACAACTAATCCATATCCTGTCACCAATGGATAGTTATGATTTAAAACTGCTTTTGCCAATTCAAAAGAAAATTTTTCAACATTTGCAACATCTGCATGGTCTGGATCAAAACTACCAGATATTAAAATACTTGGTACATCTTTTGTAAAATTTTCTTTTTTGTATTTATGAAATCCTTCATCATTTAAAATTAATTCGAAAACATCAAGAACATTATTGATTGCTTCAGGTTGCCCATCACTACCATCTTTGTTCGCAGCATTATCGCTAACGCCCTTAATTAGTAGCCATTCATTATTTGTTTTATTTATAGAATGGAGCGCCAAGTCTAGTCCTTCCATCTCTAAACCATATGCATCTGGATATTCCTTCCTTAGCCACTTTTTAACCGCTTTATCACTAACTAGCAAATCGTTGGTTATGATTTGAGCCTTATGAATCTTTTTGGCATCATCTTTTTTGAGATCTTTATTTTTTTTCTGCTGTTTTTCAAAGAAACCATCTTCAATTCGGCAAGTCATTTCATCTATTGCCCCCCAAATATTTCCCGGAAAAAATGTTTGACCTCGATTTTCAAAATCCCCATTCTTAATTTTACCTACCAAATATGGCACAATCTCTTTAGCAATCAACACGTGTCCTTTTTCATTTTTTTCGAATTCGTCCTTTTCTTCACTCCTAATTCCAGCACAGACTCCTAGCATAACAATTAATTCAAATGAAAAGTTTTCAAATATATTATCTAGTGTTGGACCTATTGAATGTAGTCTAGTCGTTCCTTGTTGTTTTAATTTTGTTACTGCCATTTTATGACCACAAAATTGACCAAATCTAATAGCCTGTCCTTTTGGTATTTCTAGTTCAAATGAATTCTCATTTTTAGTGAATCTTTTATAGATTCCTTTATACTCAGCATCATTTGCACAAATAACTAATATCTTATATCTTGAGTATTTCATCTTTAAATTTTTCATCTGTAAATCTCCTTTTCATATTTTGATTTTATCATTCATATTTAAGTTTTACTTGCAAAAATTACTGCTTAAAATCATATAAGTTAACAAATAATTATTATTAATCTTTAACCGAATACTCACTATCTTTCTTTTTTTTACTCTCAGGGCTCAATGAATTATGAAATTCTTTATTCACTAAGATTGCCTTATTGCCCTTATTTGCCATATTCGATAAATTACTGGCCTTAGTAACTGATTCTCCTACCCAGACTAATGATTTATTTTGAAATATTTTACTACCTGCCTTAAATGATAAAGTATCGGCTTTAGAGATTCCTATTCCAACTTTTATTTCATTAATATTATTATAATCTTTCGTTTTAATCTGTTTATTTAAAATTTTAACCATTTCAATAATATTTAATGCACAATCTAATAAGGAATCCTCTAGTCCTTTTGAATAGCTTCTTAGTATATAATATACGCAATCTCCTCGAACACCAATTTCTTTATTTTGAAGTTGACAATCTCGTAATATTCCTATTGTTTCTGATGTGAATGCTCTAATAATTCGGGCAGTAACCTTTTTATCTCCATTCATTAGCATTTCAGAAGAGTTTCTAATATCAACAAAAATAGCAACCGTTGAATGATAATTAGCTTCATTGTAGTTTAATTTTCTTTTTCCCTTACAATTGTTATCCTCTAAAACTGCTATTGGGTCAATTAATATCTCTTTTATTCGACTTTCGCTTTCATCTTTATTCCAACTCATATTTTGCCACCTTTAGACTCTATTTAAATTACTTAAAATGAATAAACAATAATTATTATTATAACATTTTTTATTATTTGTTACAATTTTAATTATATATTTTCATTCGACAAAATTCGACAACTAAGCCATTTTATTCGCAAAATAAGATATTTTACAATCGCCAAAATCAACATAATATGATAAAATATTCATATATTGGAGGTTATGAAATGGCATATGATTATAAACAACGAAAAAACGTTGTTGAAAAGATACTAAAATCAATAACGGAAGTATCTGAAAAAAATAATATTTTTCCTGAAGCATTTTATCATGGTGATGTGAATAGAACAAAATTTAATGATTGGATTGAGCGAGGAATGCCAAATGAATAAAGACATAAATGAAATAGATTATAATGAATGCAAAGAACATACTTTAGGAAAACTTCTTGCACAAATATCAGCGTTTGATCAAAAAGCCGGAATCCTAATATCCGTTTTAGGTATTGTATTCGCTCTTTCTTTTACACTTATTGATGTAATTAACAATAAAGATATTGAAGTACGAACAATTCTTTACGCTTTCTTTATGCTTTTCTTAGCCTCCTTGATGTTTTCACTTTCCACATCGATTTTAGTTATTTATCCTAGGAAAAGAAAAAATAAAGCTGCCGAAAAATCATTTACATATTATATGGATTTAATTAATATTTCTGATGCAGAATTCAATAAAAGATGTGAATCAAAAAATGGCTTTTTAATTGAACAAATAAACGAAAATGCACGTATTTGCAGAGTAAAACACTTATTTGTTAAGCTTTCTATATTTGGCTTAATTTTTGTTGCTTTATTCTTTGTCGTTTCTGCATCATTAATTATTTGGTTGTAAAGCTTTATATTGAATCTTATAAAATAATTAAAAAAATGACCGATTTATCATCGGCATTTTTAATCAAATTATTCTAAAAATTATCAGAAAATATCTTAGCAGCGGTTTGTTTGTTAAAATTGCAATTATTCAAATATACTTTTTATCTAATCTCTACTCTTGATTTAATTCCAACAGATGTAAAGCGATCTGCCAGTATTAAAGCCTCTCTTCGCTCAATTCCTGAAATAACTAAACAAGGCAAGTCGCTGATCATCTCTGCAATCTCTTCTGTTGATTTACCATTAATTTCCTTAATAAGTTCAATAATTATTGCTGGATGTACATTTATTTCAGTAATCAAAAGACTTTTTAATCCTGCTTCTTTTGAAGCTGAAATTTCTTTTTCTATTTCTTTTCTTTTGGCCTTTTTCAGTTCAAGAGCATATCCCTCTAAAGGAGCTGGGTTATGGTTTATTTTTCTAGAAATCTCATTTGGGATAATAACAGGTTTTGCCTCTTTAAATAAAGCTGCATTTTCCCTTACTATGCCTTTAAGAAATTCAATAATTTCAATATAATTTCGCTTACTAAATTCGGTTAAATCAACTAGATAAAGTATTCCATCAACATCTCTTATTATTACTAAATCAACTAAAATATCTCGCACGTTATCCCATGATCTTCCTGGCATAAAGTTGATAGTAAAAACAGCACTTCTTTCTCTGAATTCTATTATTTTCGATAAATCAATATGTTGGCGTTTTTTTATCCAGCTCAGCCTGATGATCTTGCCCCTTGAAAACCAAATACCTCTTGGTAGTGCCAGTCGAGCGTTTGGATTATTCCATAACGGCAGTAAAGCGCATTTAATTCTTTTTTGCATTTGATTAGTTATTATAATATCACGTTTTATAATAATTTTTTTACGATGAATAATTAGGGGCCCAAGAATCATCAATCCAATTGAAGCCATAAAGCCACAAGCGATAATCGCAGCTAAATGAAGTTCTTGGTCAATAATACTGGCGACAATAGCAATAACTGTAATGCCTCCAAATAATAATGACCAGATTGTCATAAAGAAGCCTGTCCAGGTGATTCTAATTCTTTCCCGATATTTTTTATTCACTATTTTTTCCCCGCCTTTTACTATAAAATGTTTATAAATATTTTATCGAAAGCTAAAAAACTGTCATCTTTATGGTTATAGTTGTGAATAACTAAACAAATCATCGCTGTTTCAGTTTCATTGGTTAATTGTAGCCCTTTTGGTATTCATCAACATATTTCGCAAAATTTCTAATATGCTTTCTGTGAGAAATCCCAAATCTATAAAATTATGTTAATTTTTAATTATACATCTCTTCCAATAATTCTTTCATTCGATCTTTAGGTATGAATCCTTCTTTACCTTTATTTTCAGTCCTTATAAATTGATTTATTTTCCTAGCTAATTCATATTGTTCAATAAATTCATTAACTCCAATCTCATAAGCTAAATATTCAGTATCCAATAAAATTGAAGTTAATCTTGACACTAATACCTTGCCTTTTGTCTTTCCATAAGTAATTGGCTTATCATCTGCGTCCTGAATATATTTATTAATTAATTCCAAAGGAATTTCTGCGTTTTTTAAAGTATGTCTTAAAGCATTGATTAATATGTTTTTAGGATTTTTGAATTCTGATTTCTTCAATCCATAAAACACAAGAGCCATCGCTGAAAGGTCATGTGTAAAAACAATAAGTTTCAACCTATCTAATATGCAATAATTAACATGCCACGAAAACATGTCATTATCCGTATTCTTATTTATCAGGTCTTTGCCTGCAAAATCAATCATTTTTCTAGTCATCTGAATATGCATAAGTTATTCCTCAAGTCTTCCCTCAAAAACTAAAATATTATATTTCGCCGGAAACGCCCAATTAGCAAATCCTTGACTGCTATTTTCTGTTATCCAAGCAAAATAAAAATTACGGTCGCAAGTAATGCTTTTTTCTCCTTTACAAGACGTTATTCAATTTCTATCAAATCACTTTATTATATTCATTATAACATTTACAACTTTATTTTTTTTGCTATTAAGAAGTTAATCTAAAGTTGAGTTGATTTCTATCGACTAAAGTCGAAATTCCGACTCTATTCATGCTTATTATTTAATTGTTTGGCGACAGTGTTGCCAAACAATTATTCATTACTTTTTAATTGTGATATTAAACGCGCTTGTTCTTCTAACATTTCTTTTTTCGGCAAGTACAATTACTTTAGTCAGATATTTTTACAATTTAATATAATTACCTCAAATGTGAGGCAATTGTTTTCATATAATCCCATCTATATTTTTAAAGAAATCCAAATCAATCCCTTTAAAAAGGCTTTAACTATCCGTTATGATCAAACTCCATAGTCATTTTCCTATCAAGCTCTCGAGG
Source organism: Erysipelotrichales bacterium (assembly GCA_009784525.1). Taxonomy (GTDB): domain Bacteria; phylum Bacillota_I; class Bacilli_A; order Acholeplasmatales; family WRBM01; genus WRBM01. The sequence goes on from WRBM01000038.1 coordinate 5,537, forward strand.
AATTTTTCAACCACTCTTACACATTACCATAAAATTATCATTACCTAATTCCAATTTCTTCTCTACGTAATCTGTTTAGTAATTTTCTTTTTATTGGTGCTAGTTAAGGATAAGGTTTCAAGTTGCCTTTTAGCAGTTTCATTTAGTAATACGATTCTTTGTGACTGTGGTAACCCTTGTTCAATTAGTATAGCATTATAACTTTCAAGATTCGCCAACACCAGTAGCTGTTCTATGCTTGCATAATCCCTCATGTTTCCTTTTTTATCAGGATTATTTCTTACCCAATTTGATGCAGTGTTTCCAAATAATGCTACATTCAACATATCGGCCTCATTTGCATAAACATGATTAATTTGATCTTTAGTCAAGAGCGGAAAAATTAAATTTTCTTTAATCGCATCAGTGTGAATGACATAATTAATTTTAGCCAACTCTCTTTTAGCTGACCATTCAAGATTAACCTGCTCCGCCTCTTTCAATCTTTGAAATTCTTTAATCATGTAAAGTTCAAATTCAACTGATAACCAGCTAGCAAACTTAAATGCAATATCTTTATGGGCGATTGTATATGCATATCTTCCTTGTTTCGTTTGTATTCCGATTGCGTTAACTTTTTCTATCCATTTTTTAGGCGTAAGTACAAAACTATTTCTCCCTGCTTCTTTTTCAATTACCTCATATTCGAGGTAATTAAAATCATCATTATAAAGTTTTTCCCATGTTCCCAGGAATTCTACGCTATTACGAGTTCGCATCCAATTTTGTATTACATCACCAGGAAATTCGGACTCACTAATCTGTGCAATATCAGTTAGTGATATGTAATCATCGTCACCTATTTTTTTATATGAAATATTAATTCCTTTTACTATAACTTCTTTCTTTGACATTTTGACCACCCATTTGTAAATATTATAACATTTTTTCATATTAATTTTACATGTTTATAAATTCAACTTAATAAATTTAAAATATACGAAAGTACAAGATTAATGACCTACCGCAATTCCCACTGTAAATGTTTATCTTGAATCATCACTTAACACTGATATTCCATTTGAATAAGTAAAAAAGCAGTGATTTCCATTTTAGGATTCTCTGCCTTTTCGTTCATCTTCTAATGTTTTTAATGATAATTTAGAGGTTCGCATACTCTCTCATTGCGTCCTATTTTTTAACTTTTAAAGTCATTTGACGAAGAATTTTTAATAATTATTCTGCTAAGTGCATAAAAAAATCACCAATACTGGTGATTTGCGCTTATTTTTATGTAAATTAGCCCTATCTTTGGGAACTAATACAAGATATTTTGGAGCGGACGATGAGAATCGAACTCACACTCTCAGCATGGCAAGCTGGAGTTCTACCATTAAACTACGTCCGCGTTGAGTATTAAAATTGGAGCAGATGATGAGAATCGAACTCACACAGTCAGCTTGGAAGGCTGAAGTTCTACCATTAAACTACATCTGCAGGTGGTCGGGAAGACAGGATTTGAACCTGCGACCTCCTGGTCCCAAACCAGGCGCTCTACCAAGCTAAGCTACTTCCCGAAAAAATTGTGTCACAGTCAAACCGCCTTAATATTATAGCATATTTAAAGTTATTGTCAACACAATTTTAGCATTTTTTCAATCTTTTAGCACTATTAATAAAATCTTTGTTTTTCTTACTTTATAATTATATAGCTAAATCCTAAAAACTATTCGTCTCCCCAAACAATTATTTTTCCCTCAATTCGACTTCTATTGAGATCAATTATTCTTTGATTAGATGAACCACGAAACTTAAGGCGGATATCAGCTAAAGCCTTAACAAACAGACCATCAACCAAAAAATCGCTTAAGTAAAGAAGTTTTTGAATATTGACATCATCCGATTTAGCCAGTTCTTCATAGGTGAAACCCGAATAAGTAAAGATATCCCAGCCTTGTGCTTTAACATATGTAGCTAGTTCAGCTAATTCTTCTGCTTGCTGGAAAGGCTCGCCACCAGAAAAAGTCACACCGCGAATATTTTTTTTATTTCTTAGTTGCCTTTTTAATTCTTTAACAGAAATTTCTTTACCGCCATTAGGATTCCATGTCTCTTGATTATGACATTCCTTACAGGCATGACTACAGCCTTGGGTAAAAATGACGAACCTGATGCCAGGTCCGTCAACAATACTCTCAGATACAATACCACTGATACGCATAATTAATCGTGAGTCTTGCGATTTTTAACTTCCGCAAGTTTGCTTTCATTAAAACGATTCAATGTCGATAGATAACCAGTAATGCGGCGCACTCTGCTTATTTTCTCAGAGCTGCAAATCGGGCATTTCTTATCAGAAATTGCGGCGTTAAGTCCACATGATAAACAAATATCCACTGGAAAATTAATCGCTGCATAACCCATATCGGCTTGGGCCATGGCTTTTATTAAAGTCTCAAAAGCTTCAATGTTATGTTCGGGTGCTGATGGTAATTCAATATAAGAGATATGTCCCGCATTACAAAACTTATGATATGCTCCTTCTAAACTAATTTTATCTAAAGCATTAATCTCAAACTCTACTGGAACATGGAAAGAATTTGTATACCAGATTTTATCTGTTACACCAGGAACAACGCCAAATTGCTCTTTGTCAAGTTTAATAAATTTTCCTGCTAATTGTTCAGCCGGTGTCGCTAGTAATGAAAAGTTAAGTCCATATTTTTTAGTTGCTTCATCACAACGTCTGCGCATATGGCCAATAATTGAGATTCCTAATGCCTGAGCTTCCTGACTAGCACCATGATGGCTACCCGTTAAAGCAAATAAACACTCAGCTAATCCGATAAAACCAATACTCAGAGTTCCGTGTTTAACAGCTTCTTCAATAGTGTCATCAGGGTTTAGATTTTCACTACCAACATAAAGTTTTTGTTCCATTAAGAAGGGAAAGTCTTTAACTTTTAACATCTTCTGTACATTATAACGAGTTAATAATTGTTCAATTGATAACTCGATCATTTCATCAAGTAAACGCCAGAATAGCGCTAAATCTTTTTCCGATCTAAGTGCCAATCGTGGAAGATTAACTGAAGTAAAAGATAAGTTTCCTCTTGAGTTAGTTACTTCAGGTCCATTACAGTTAGACATTACTCTTGTGCGACATCCCATATAAGCAACCTCTTCTTTAGCAAAAGGTTTATTAAAACTAGAATCCTGAAAAGAAAAATTTGGAAATAATCTTTTACAAGCAACTTGCATCCCTAATTTGAAAAGATCATAATTGGGATCGCCCTCTTCAAAGTTTACGTCTTCTTTTAATTTAAAACAAATATTCGGGAAAATTGGTGTTTCTCCGCGGCCAAGACCTTTTTCATAAGCTCTTAATAAACATTCAGTAACAATTCTTCCAGCTTCTGAAGTATCAGTTCCTAAATTGATACTAGAAAAAGGAACTTGCGCTCCGGCTCTGGAGTGCATGGTATTAAGGTTATAAATAAAACCTTCCATAGCTTGATAAGTTTCTTCCTTAGTTCTTTTAATTACTAATTCTTTAAATTTCTTACTGTCTGGCTTTAGTTCCAAATAGTCTAGTTCCTGCTTTATTAGCTTCTCTTGACGCTTTTTCTCTGCTTCGACGTAAGGAGCCATGTCGCGGTCAAAATAGCCGTAAGATTGCCCGCCATGCATGTCATTTTGATTACTTTGTAAGATAATAGCCGCTAAAGCAGCCGCTGTTTTAATGCCTTTTGGTGGTCTGATATAACCATGACCGTTATTAAATCCTTCTCTTAATAGACGATCTAAAGGAATCTGAAGGCAAGTTAAGGTTTTTCCATACCAAGAAAGGTCATGAATATAAATATCTCCACTCAAATGGGCCTTAGCTTCCTTTTCTGGGATTAAACGTTTGATATAGTAATTTTTAGAAGCAATCTCAGAAATCTGTAGGACTTTTGCGGAAGGCGAGTTACCGATATTAGCATTTTCACGATTTGTGATTTGTAAAATTTCCGAAACAGCATCCATTAAATCACTTTTAGCTTCTCTCATTCTGGAACGATTATCACGATAAAGGATAAAAGCTTTAGCTGCTTTAGCATATCCTTTTTCAATTAAAACTGTCTCAACCATATCTTGAACATCTTCAACGCTGAAAGAATTGTCTTTAAAGATATTTTTGATTTTCTTGATGACCTCAACAGTAAGTTCTAAGGCTACTTGCTTGTCTGGTTCTCCTACTGACTCTAAGCACTTATAAATGGCATCAGTGATTTTTGCCTCACCGAAAGGCTGTTTGCGACCATCGCGTTTGATAATTGATTTAAACATAATAAAAATCTCCTTACTAGAAAAAATAAACCTCCATAAAATGGGGTAATCTACATTAAAGTAAAAAACATGAGGCTCGTGACATTTTTTGTTACTTTATTCAAAATTAATTATCGCAAAAAATGTGTACTACAATTATAGTATGTTGCAGTTTAAATGTCAAGATAAAACATAAATGAAAGTCGCTTACATGCTTAAACACATCATTTTAGCGTATAATTGACATGTTTAAGCTAATTTTCGCGTTTTTACAGCTAAATTGGCAACAAAAAATGGCTTTTCAGATTAAGTAAAAGCCATTATTTTTTTCTTGGATTATATTCCAACTAAAGCATTTTTTATTAGAAATCAGTTAATTTCTTTTAATTTTTTCCACTCAGCTATAGTCATCGAAAATGTTTTAACCCGATAGATTTTTCCATCCCATTTTCTTTCCATTTCTTCTGAAAGCGATTGATATTTAAATCCGCACTTTAGAATCATTTTTGCACTTTTCTCATTTTCTTCGCAACAACCAAAGCGCACAACCTCTGCTTTTAAGTGATTAAAGGAAAAATCAACTAACGCTTTTGTAATTTCTGTCCCATAACCTTTACCAGTAAAATCTGGACCGACGCCAACTCCAGCGTCTTCAACGCTGCCATCTTCCATTATTTTAACTCCGGCCAAGCCAATTGCTTTATTTGTTGATTTCAAACATACACAAAAGGCAGTGCCATTTTTTTGATGCTCTATCGTTCTTTCGATTCGAGCAATTGCTTCTTCTAAGGTTTTAATTGGCGGCCAAAGCATATACCTAGCTGTTACTTCGTGCAGCCAAAAATTATTAAAGAGATCAGAAGCATCTTCTTTTACTGCTTTTCTGAGAATTAAATTTTCAGTTTCAATATAATCTTTAATAGTTATCCAGTAGCGCAAAATAATATTGCCATTATCTTCCATTATTTCATTTTCAAAAATACCATTATTTTTGAGTATTGTTTTTTCTGATGCCGGATTATCCTTATTACAAGTTATCAATACTTTCTTTATTCCTAGCTTACGGCATTCCTCTAAAGCAAGCTTTAACATTTTAGTCGCATAACCTTTTTTGCGCTCTCTTGGTCTAACGCTATAACCAATATGACCGCCAAACTTTAATAGATGTTCATTTAGACTATGTCTGACTTGAATCATTCCGACTATTTCATCATTAATCATCGCAAAATAGGTATCCGCATCAACTAAATTATAACTGGCAGCTTCACTTCTTATTTTTAATGTTTTTTCCAGCCAGCTTTCATAATCTGAAAAATGTGCTATACTTGAACTGCCGTGAATTGTATCTTTAAAATCTATAAATTCTTGGCGATATTCCCAGACTCTTTCTTTATGTTCAATCGTTGGTATAATTAATTTCATCAAAAAACCTACTTTCCAGATTTATAATATTCTATCATAATTAGCTCTTTTTTCCAATGATTAATTAATCTGCATCGCTTAATTCTTCTATTTATGATTCAAAATTATTAATATTTATTGTTCCTTTTCCATTCGTTAATATTTTAATATAAACTAAAATTAAAGTAAATAACAAATCACTATAACTTCGTTCGCCTTTAACGCGAATTTTTACAATTAATAAAATAAATGTTGACAAACCCTGAATTTTAGGTTATAATTCATTTAATTGAATATTCGGGGGCTAGTGATTGCTGGCTGAGATAGTATCCGTAAGATACTGACCGCACCTGATATGGGTAATGCCAACGTAGGGAGTAATTTATCAAAGATAATATCCTTTTCTTGCGGCATCCGTCAGAAAAGGTTTTTTTGTTTCCCGAAACTAAGGAGGTAATAATATAAAAAATGAAATTATGGGCTGTCGTTTTTCTTTATCTGTGATGAGCGATGATTATGTTAACTTAATAATCAATGCCCTAAAAAAAATTAATACAGAAAATGTTTGGAGTAAAACAGATGCACTTTCTACTACTTATCGGGGAAAGAGAACCCATGTTATTGAGACATTAAGGACTTGTTTTGTTAATATTAATGACTTTAAAACCCATATTACAATGGAAGCTACATTCTCTAAAGGTTGTCCTAAAGATACTTTTACTGTCGATAAGTTAATTAAAGACGATTTACTTAACTGCCCCCATAAATCCTTTAATGTTTTAGCTAAAATTGCCTTTTATCCTTTAGGAATAGCCGATTATATGAAACATATTGAATTTGCTTTAGAATTGGCTAAAAAGCATGAAGTTTTTAAAGAAGTAAGTCATTACGCTACTGAGCTATTTGGCGATGTTAATAAGTTATTTAATTATTTGAACAATCTTCTTTGTTACGCCGAAGAAAATATCGAACACTTTGCTTTACAAGTTACAATGTCGGTAAATAGTCCGACTATAATTTAAGGAGGAATATTATATGAAAGAAAGAATCGAAAATCAGGAAAAAGAGCGTTTTTGGAATTTACAAGCATGGAAATTAAAAGATATTATTTTAGTTAGTCTTCTAGGAGTTATGTTTGCGCTAATTATCTTCCCTATTGTCCATTTTGTGCTTATTCCGATAGTAATTGTTGGCGGTTGGTTTGGGATTGCGGATCTACCATTTGATATTGCTTTTGGTCTTTTTACTATGTCAGCAGTTTTGGGTCCATATATTATGCGTAAACCTGGAGTAGCGATTGTTGTTGGCGGTTTGACCGGATTAGTTCAAGTATTTATGGCAAGTACTTTTTCTTCAACCGTCTTTATTTCTGGTTTAGTTCAAGGAATTGGCGCTGAAATTGCTTTTGCAATATTTAGATATAAAAAATATAATTGGACAACTATGCTGCTTGCGGCTTTTGGCGCAACTGTCGCGAGTTTTATCCTGGCTTGGTATCGGGACTTATTATCGGGACTTTCTTTTGATATCCTGGCGATACGTTTCATTCTTAGGTTAATAAGTGTTTTAATTATAAGCGGAGTAGTTTCTAAATTATTAGCTGATGGGCTAGCCAAAGCTGGGGTATTAAAAGCTTATCCCATTGGAGAAACTAGCGAAGATAATCTCGATGATTAGCGCTAAAAACATTACTTTCAAATATTTTAAGAATTCTACAAGAACTATTTTAGAGAACTTTAATTTTACAGTTCCTAAAAATCAGATAACAATATTAGCCGGAAAAAGCGGTTCAGGCAAATCAACTTTAGCTTATATCTTAGCCGGTCTCTATCCTGAAAATGGTGGAGTTTTAACTTCTGGAGAAATTTATATTGATGATAATGAACTAATAAACATTAAAACACTTAATCCGAGTCAACGAGTTAAATATGTAGCCATGATGTTTCAAAATCCTGATTTGCAATTTTGCATGAGCAATTTAGAAAACGAATTATACTTTTGTTTAGAAAATATCAAAACACCAGAAAATTTAATTCCGGAAATTACTAAAGATGTAGTTAATACCATCGGCATTGCTCATCTTTTAAAAAGAAGTTTTTTCTCAATGTCTGGTGGCGAAAAACAAAAATGTGCTTTATGTTGTATTTTAGCCTTAAAATCAAAGTGCCTTATCCTTGATGAGGCTTTTGCTAATATTGATACACAATCAAGCAAAGAAATTATAAGTATTATCAAGAAGCTAAATCTTACTGTTCTGGCAATTGATCACAACTTAGAACTTTGGGATGGTTATTATGATAATATATTATCAATAGACGGCTCTTCTCATCAAAATTTTAATTCTTTACCAAGACTTAATCAAACAGGAGAAGCCATCTTAAAAATTGAAAATTTATCTGTGAAAAATATCCATTATCCAGATATGCAATTCGAAAAAGGTAGCATTACTGCAATCGTTGGAAAAAGTGGCTGCGGAAAAACAACTTTCTTCAAAACTTTAATTAAACAAAATAAATATAAAGGTAGTATTAACTATCTAGGAAAAGAAATAAAAAAAACAAGAAAAAAACAAGTCTTTTCTCGATGCGGTATTGTCTTTCAAAATCCATCTAATCAATTTTTAGCTTTAAATGTATTTGATGAAATTATGTTTAGTGTTAATCGCTGGCATAAAAAGTTAGATAAAGCAGCTAAAACTGAAAAAACCTTGGCACTATTAAAAATTTTTGGTTTAGAAAAATATAAAAAATATTCTCCTTATATGTTAAGTCAAGGCCAACAAAGACGTTTAGCGGTATTATCAATGATTGCTAGCGAACAGGAAATACTACTTTTAGACGAACCAACTTACGGGCAGGATTATGAAAACATCTGCGCAATAATGGCCTTGCTTCTTGAAAAAGCACAAGCTGGACTGACAATTATTTTTTCAACTCATAACGAACATGTCGCCGAAAAATTTTCTCATAAAGTTATAAATTTGAAGGAGCGTGAAATATCATGAGTAATTTGATTGCCAAAATTGATCCTTTTTTTAAATTTGCCTTTGTAATTATTTTTTCATTTGTTTTTATGTTTACACGCTTGATGTGGTTAAATATTGGTGTATTTGCCGGCTGTATTTTTTTATTTTTAATTGGCACAAAACCTAGAGTTTGGTTAAAAGCTTTAAAACTTCTGATACCTATATCAATTCTTGCTTTTGGACTTTATATGACCGGATTGCGCTTTGGCGATCCTGGTGATAGTACAGGGATTTTAGGCGCAGCTAATCAAACTGGTCTTAATATGTCAACCAGACTTGTGGCATTTGCGAGCCTGAGCCTTTTATTTGTCTTAACAACAGACTTTTTTGAGTTAGCCAAGTCGTTACATAAGAAAGCAAAACTTCCGCGTAAATTTGCCTATGGAATGCTTTGTGCGGTTAATCTTCTTCCTTATATCAGACAAGAATATAAAAACGCAAGGTTAGCCTTTAAAGTACGAGGAGTTAGAGTCAGAATCATCTCATTAAAGCCTATATTTTCTATGTTAGTTAATTGCTTTAGATGGTCAGAGACTTTAAGTGTTGCGATGATTTCTAAAGGTTTTAACGAAAATGAACGATCTAAAAAAGATAAATCGGCGGCATAAGCTTATTTTCTAGTTTCTGTAATTCTTTTATAAAAGCTGGTCTTCTACTATACTTGGTATCGGCCGTTTTTTTATTTCTGGCTCAGCAAAATACACAAGAAGATAGCAAAATGATTTTTGCGTTTTCATAAAATTAAATTCTTTTATTTAAATTGCCAAAACTGGGAATACATGAATATCTTTCTTTAAAGAATAAATTTTATCTGTCAAGCAGATTATTCCTGAGTCACCAATTCGATATTTAGTTTCGGATAGACAATTAAATGCTTTGATATCTTTTAAATCAAACAACATACCCTTTTTGCATTCAATTAAATGTAAAGTTCCACCACTTAATAAAATGAAGTCAATTTCATTTTGATTATTATCCCGATAATAATAAATATCAAATGGATAACCATTATTTAAATATCCTTTTCGTAATTCATTAAAAACATATGTTTCTAAAAGTTGTCCAGAAAATCGGCTTATCATAAGATTTTTATAATCATATATTTTTATCAGGTGACAAGCAAGCCCCGTGTCGGTGAAATAAATTTTCGGGCGCTTAACTATCCTTTTTGTGATCGAGATTTCGTTGTAAGGTTTTAACAAATAAATTAAGCCGCTTGTTTCTAAAGCTGAAATCCACTCTTTGATAGTCACAACAGTAATACCTAAATGCTTAGATAGTGATTCAAAAACCAGTTCTTGCCCGGTTAACGAGGCCAGAAGCATTAAGAAATCATGAAATCTGGTCTTATTTTTTATATTTATAATTTCTGACACATCTCGATCTAAATAGGTTGAAACATAGGCTGAATAAAAACTATAAACATCCATGTTAGAGTTTTTATACATCTCTGGATAAAATCCTTTAATTATCTTATGGAATAAATCATCAGCGTTAATTCTATCGACTTCTTTATCAATGTATTTATTCAAAACCGGCACAAAAGGGCACTCATTTCTTTTCATAATTTCATTGACACTCAAATTTTGCATATTAATGATTGTTGCCCTTCCAGCTAACGATTGAGTTACGCCTTTCATCATTTGAAAGGTCTGCGAACCAGTTAATATAAATAACCCGTTTGATGGTTGATTTTCAATGCGCTGTTTATTTGCGATACTTTCAATTATTTCAAGTAATATTGGTGCATATTGAATTTCATCTATTACTAGTGGATACCCTTTTGATTCAATGAAAAACTTCGGATCTTGTAATGCTAAATTGCGTTCTTCGAAATTATCTAAGGTTACATATTTATAGTTTTTTTCTTTTGCGATTTCAACTACTAAAGTCGATTTTCCAACTTGCCTAGGACCAGTTATAACTATAACAGGGAAAAGTTCCATTTTCTCTAGAATCTGTTTTTTAATAGTTCTTTTTATCATATTAATCACCAGTATTATTATACACTAAAAAAATTATTAATGCAATTTTTTTATACAAAATCGATAGTTGTGTTATGTTTTTGTATTAAATGAGTTGGCTTTCTCAACGATTCTGCATTAGATAAAATAAATAAATGGCTCGGCAAGTTCTTTAAGAAAGTAAAAAAGACAGCGGAGCCATGCCTGAAAGCAGACATATTGCGCGCTATCTTTCCAAATTTTTACAAAATGTGACAACAAAATTTTAAAAAATAAAAAGCAATTATTAATAATTATAGCCTTCTGAAATATATTCTTATTCCTTCATCGCAAACCAATTAAGTTGAATCACAAATCCACATACTGAACAAACCATCAGATTTCCAAATTGAGTAAACGAATGAGGCTCATTCATCATATATCCACACTCGCATATCTTAACATGCCAATTATGGTCTCCAGGTTCCACCATAATAAATACGTGATTAACACATATTACTGATACTACTATCCTAACTACAAATTGCGAATTATTTCGATACGTCCCTTCAATCACAGCCGTCCCGAATCTCATAGCTGTTACTACTCCATCGCTACTTACTGTCGCTACACTAGTAGTTCTTGAAAACCAATTAAACCTGTAACATTCTGTGTTGGACTGTCACTTCCTAATGTAATTACTCTGGTAAACCCCTGATGAATCAAAACTATTGGACTAGTCCCAATAGGAATAGGCGCACCTCTTCCACTTGAAACCTCTGTTCCCGCTCTTCCTCCGCTGTCCATTCCATACTGTAAATGTATCGGCTCTCCATCTTTGATTATTATTGTAGATCGATAATATTGTTGTTCTACCGACACCTCTTCCTATCAGTACCCCAAATGAATTAACTTCTAAAATATTTGGATTACTTGATATCCAGGTATAGTTATTCCTTAATAATGGATTATGAAAAGCTTCATTATTATCAGGACCATTAATCGGTAGCAGTTCTCCTGTTCTGCTTACTTCTACTCTTGCTTGTGCATCTATCCCATTAACTCTTAAATCTAACACAAAGTTTCTGAAGAAGTCATCGTGATGTTTACTATCAAAATGAATCCTAATATTGTGATTGATATAAATTTTTTTAATGTTTTTTTCATGATGCCTCCACCTTATTTTTTTATATTATTACCTATTAATCATGATTGCGGCATAAGCTATGAAGGTAGCGAAGCCAGCAATAAATATAAAAACTATTCCAAAAATAAATGAAACAATACTAATAATTATACTGCTTATTGATATATTAGCAAAAAGTTTTATTCCGAGTATAATTATCAATGCCCCTAAAAACATTGCGATTAAACTTAAAAAAATTCCGATAATTCTTCCTGGATTTCCAAAATACATAACATTAAACATTAATAGAATTCTAATGCCAAGTAAAATAATACCAAGTAAAATATATATAATTATCTTCTTTATATTTTCGGATTGTTCAAATTTCTTGATACTTTTGTCTAAAATTTGATTCACTAAATACCCTCTCCTTTCCTACTAGCAATTATTATACTATAAATTTTTATAAAATACCAGCCTAATTGCATCACAATTGATCAAGTAGGAGTTAAAAAGAAATGCACTAAATAAATTTCAATTATACAAAATTCTTTCCGAAAATAATCGAAAAAAGTAAATTCTTTTATTGATAAAGGCAAAGAATCGCAGTAGCAATCTGCAGACTGCCTTTTCTCTTATAATACGGAATGCTCATAAGTTTTTATATAGTTATTTGAATAAGAAATATAAACCCTATTATTGTGGTTAATAGAAAATTTTTAAAAATTTTCTTCATATCCTTTTTTCCTGCTTCTAAGTTTGTTATAACTTAATCTCCAAGTAAAATTGCGACAAAAGCAATAATTGCTGAATAACTTGCAGTTATAATAATTGCCAATCCTATAAAAAACGAAATAATGCTTATTAATAAATTATATTTCACTTTATTAATTATTGCTTTAAATCCTAAAAGAATTATTGCTATTCCTAAGATAATTGTTACTAAACTTAAAAATAGGATGAAAATTCTGCCAGGGTTTCCAATCTGTATAACATTAAATACAAAAAGACTGGCGATGACCATAAAAAAAATACAGATGAGTGTATAGATTAATATCCATTTCACAAAATTTACTTGCTTAGTCTTTTTTCTGAAATTTATTCATGAGTATTTTCCTTTCCTATAAATACAATACTACTTTCTTGTGCTTAAGAGAAAATCGCTTTTTAAAACAAAAAAAGAACACTCAAAAAAATGCTCTTGTAAATTCTTATGGTGACCCGTATGGGATTCGAACCCATGTATGCATGCGTGAAAGGCATGTGTGTTAAACCGCTTCACCAACGGGCCAGGATGCATTTTTCCAAATATTCTTGTATGGATAAATTGGCGCCCAAACTAGGACTCGAACCTAGGACCCCTTGATTAACAGTCAAGTGCTCTAACCAACTGAGCTATTTAGGCATAAAAATTAAGAGAATAGTCCGGCAACGTCCTATTTTGGCATCTTGCGATACTATCGTCGGCTCTACAATGCTTAACTGCTGTGTTCGGGATGGGAACAGGTGGTTCCACTGTGACATCATCACC
>WRBM01000039.1 GCA_009784525.1 Erysipelotrichales bacterium
AAATATAATGGCAAAAAGTAAACCCAAAGACGATGAAGTAATTCAGAGTTTGAGGAATAGCGGTCTAACAATACCTTTACGATTACAAGTTCAACTGTAACTTCGTAAAAAAGGGGCATCGGCTCCGTATCGAAAATTTATTTTCGTTTTGTTCATTAATTTGTTTTTCGTTTTCTTAACTCTCTGATGACAATAAATGCCGCAATTGCACCTAAGAAAGTTAATCCGACCGCAATACCTAAATTGCGCCAAGGAAAACTTGTCGGATAAGCTTCAAAGATTGCTCTGACTGCTACATTCTCTGTAGGCATAACAAACCGATCGTTAGAAATAGTAATGTTACCTTCAATTATTTCAAAGCGCAAAAAGCGGTAGCCATCATTAGGAGCAACAGTTAAAATAATGTTTGTGCCGAAAGTAGCGTTAGAAAGGTTCGCTATAAGTGTGCCGTTACCATCATTTAAAGTTCTGATGGAAAAAGGTATTCGTTCAAAAACAGCGCGCACGATTACATTGCTTTGGGGCATCATAAACTGATTATAGGAGTTAATAGTTACTACACCTTCGATGATTTGCCATTCCTTAAGGCGATAACCGGCATTTGGAGTCGCGCTTAAAGTAATAATTGTGTCCGCTTCAGCTTGACTTAAATCTGTAGCTACAGTGCCATTCCCATCGCTATTGACTATGACTGAAAAGGTAATTGCTTCAAAAAGAGCCTTAATAACAACATTTTCGTTTGGCATAATAAACTGATTGTCGGTTATCGTAACATTTCCTTCAAGAACCAGCCACTCTTTAAAACGAAAGCCAAAGTTAGCAGTATAACTTAAAGTTATTAGTGTCTGGTAAGACGCTTGATTTAAATCAGAAGATGCAAGACCGTTATCATAATTAATTGTAATAGTGTGAATTATCGCTTCAAAAATAGCTTCAATAACTATGTCGGTGCCCGGCATTACAAATTGATTGTCAGTAATTGTTATTTCGCCACTTAATACTCGCCATTCTTTAAAACGAAAGCCGTAATCTGGTGTTGTACTTAAAGTAACAAGGCTACCATAAAAAGCACTGGATGAATCAGCCGAAACCGTACCATTACCAGTACTTTGGACAGTGATTGTTGAGATGATTCGTTCAAAAATTGCAGTAATTATTAAGTCAGTTTCCGGCATTGTAAAAGTTGTTGTAGTTGCTAATGGATCAGTAAGAGTAACCGCACCTTGAATTACTTGCCAATTAGAAAAGCGATAGCCAGAAGCAGGCGAACCAGCTGTAATTGTTACTAAGTCACCAGGCGTATACAAACCAGATCCGCTTCCGTAATTAATAGTAACTTCGCGTAAAGGGTTTACGGTAAAACTAACAGAAAATAAAGCCTCAATACCATTTCTTCCCGCTACAGTAATTGTTGCTTCATAAGTGCCAACAGCTAGGCCATCAGCCGGTCTAACGTTAAAAGTTTCATAGGCAGAAGGGTTAATACTAGTTAAGGTGTTTGTTGATGCAATAAAACTATTACTAGAAATCGTTATCGTTAAAGTACCTGTTACTTGGTTACCGCTATTAGTTATAGTAAAAGTATTAGCTTCCTGAGTAGTATAACCAACTGTTGCACTTGGAAATATCGTATTTAAAATTGGATTTCTTGTTATTTGATAAGACGGTGTATCAAAGATCATAATCGGCAAGTAACTATTGATTGTGCTATCATTACCAAGCTGACCATTATGATTTAAACCAAAAGTCCAGACTGAACCATTGGCTTTTAAAGCCATAACATGTCCGTGACCAGCTGCGACATATTGCCAATCATCGCCAGTAATTGCAACAGGAACATTACTATCTGTAAAAGTACCATTGCCTAACTGACCAAAATTATTGCGTCCCCAGCCCCAGAGTGTGCCATCAGTTTTTAAAGCAATTGTAAAATCCGTGCCAGCTGTGACATATTGCCAATCATTATCGTAATTTATTAGTTCAGGAAAACTCTGATTAATATTAGTGCCGTTACCTAGTTCGCCAAAAGTATTACTGCCCCAGGACCAAAGTGAACCATCATCTTGAATAGCTGAAACATGAGTATTACCAGCAGTTACAGTTTCCCAAACTTCATTAGTCCCAATCAATCCAGGAAGCCAGCCATTGCCAATACGCCCCCGTTGTCCAAATTGATTACTGCCCCAAGACCAAAGAGAACCATCATCTCTAATCGCAAAGGAACTATCGCCTCCCGCAACAATTTGAGTCCACTCAGAATCAGTTCCTATTTGTTGGGGTTCGGGAACTAGTGTTCCTGATGTGCCATCACCGATTTGGCCCCAGTTATTACGGCCCCAAGACCAGATAGTGCCGTCAGCCCTTAAAGCTAAGACATGAAAACTTCCAGCTGAAACGCTAATCCAGTCAGAATTTGTGCCGATTTGCACGGGACTATCAAAGATTTCCTGTGATTCAACGCCAAGACCTAACTGACCAAAATTATTGCGTCCCCAGCCCCAAAGTGTGCCATCAGTCTTTAAACCAATTGAAAATAAATTACCGGAAGTTACACTTTGCCAAGTATCATAATCACCAATAGATATCGGGACTAAACTATTTTCAGTAGTACCATTACCTAATTGTCCGTTAGTACCTTCACCAAAAGCCCATAAATCATTACCTATTAAGACAAGTGAATGTGATGTGCCCCCTGCAAAAAGTCTTTGATCTTCATTTATTGGAAGAGAATTGTTAGCGGTTATAAACAGTGTGCTAATCATTAATATGATAATTAAAGAAAATAATAATAAAAAAGATTTGTTAGTGTATTTTTTTGACAAAATATTGTCCTCCTAATTTTTTTATTTTTTTTAGAAAAAAGAAAGCGTAAATGCTTATTTTTATTATTTGATTAGATTTATAATTTATTTTGATTTTCAGCTTTTTCTCATAATTTGGGGCAACTTAAATTATATCATCTTTTTTTGTAGTTTATGCCGTAATCGTCCGCTAAAATCCGACAAGAAAAAAGACTAAGCAGAAACTTTCTTAGCCTTTTTATTTTTCTTGGTGAATTCTAAAGCTTGAATAACCTGTTCAGAGATTAAAACATTAGCATAAGCCTCAAGTAATAAATTAATAAGCAAAGCTTGATAATTAGGCTCTTCAGACTTTGAGGTTTCTTCTAAAACAGCACTAGATGTTTTTTTTAGCTTTTCACTTAAAATTGCGGTAAAATCATTATAGTCGTTTTTAGTTTCCTTTATATCATGAAGATCAAAGAATTTTTTGATGTCATCAATACTTAAAACTTTTTTTAAGGCAGAAAGAGTTAGAATCTTACTTAAATGATCGCGCTGATATTTTTTATTGACGGGGCTTAAGATGACTTCCTGCTTAACATAATTATTAATCATTGAACTAGTAATAATCTTTTCGTTAATATTATTAGTCAGAAGATAATTAAGGCGATCAGCGTAAGTAATTAGCTGGTCCATATATAAATCCATGTCGGGCAGGCTATCATACTGAGGCCAAGCGACTTTTTGGAGATTATTCAGATATTCTGTCAAATATTTTGGCAATTTTTCCATTAAAAACGCTCCTTATGTCGAATATTATAACATGTTTTTGCGTTTTTAGCAAGATAGTTTTTGAAAGTATTAAAAATGATTTTTTTTCATATTAGAAGTGATAATTAAAAGTAGATAACAGCTAAAGTCTGTCTTGATTTTTAGCTGATTTTGTGATAAAATAGCTATAATTGAGGTAATATGAAATGAAAATTTGTTTGGTTTCT
Organism: Erysipelotrichales bacterium; assembly: GCA_009784525.1. GTDB lineage: Bacteria > Bacillota_I > Bacilli_A > Acholeplasmatales > WRBM01 > WRBM01. The sequence continues at coordinate 3,782 of WRBM01000039.1, forward strand.
TTGGGATGTACGAAAAATCTTGTCGATAGTGAACTCATTTTAGGACTTTTTGCACAAGTAAACGGTGAGATAGTCACAAAACCGGAAGAAAGTGACTGTATAATAATTAATACGTGTGGATTTGTGGAAGATGCTAAAAAAGAGTCAATTGCGATGATTTTGGAAATGCTCGATTATCGGACTAAAAAAAGGCCGGTTATCGTAAGTGGTTGTTTGGCAGAACGATATATCGAAGAATTGAAAGAAAGTTTGCCGGAAGTTGATCTAATAATCCCTTTAAAAGACTATGAAAAAATCGGTAAGGTTTTAGCGGATTTTTTTAAGGATGAAAAGTTTAGTGATAAAAGACTAGACTTTGAAAAAAGAGTTCGCTCAACATATTCGCATTTGGCTTATCTTAGAATTTCCGATGGTTGTGATAACAAATGTTCTTACTGCGCTATTCCTTTAATCAGGGGTAACTATAAAAGTCGGTTAAAAGCGGAAATAATTAGTGAAGCAAAGTTACTTATTAAACAAAAAGTTAAAGAAATCGTACTTATTTCTCAGGATTTAACTAATTACGGCAATGATTTAGCTGAAAAAGAAAATCTGACTAGTTTATTACAAGCAATAACGGAAATAAAAGGCGATTTTAAAGTCAGATTACTTTATCTTTACCCTGATGAAATAACTGATTGTTTGCTTGATTTTATAAAAAATGAAACAAAAATGATTCCTTACTTTGATATTCCTATTCAACATGCTTCTGATAAGATCTTAAAGTTAATGAACAGACGTGGTAGTCAAAAACAATTAAAAAGCTTGTTTGCTAAAATTAAAGAAATTCCGAATGCTGTTTTAAGGACAACTGTTATGCTGGGCTTTCCAGAAGAAACTGAGGAAGATTTTTTAATTTTAAAAACTTTTATTGAGGAAATAAAATTTAATCATTTAGGTAGTTTTTTATATTCACCAGAAGAAGGAACAGCTAGCTTTTTAAGGCCTGTACCGCAAAAAGATGCGAGCATGGGATACTTAAATAGCATTATGGAAAAGCAATCCTGGATCAGCTTAAACCATTTGGAAAAATTTATTGGCAAAGTTGAAGAAGTTATTGTGGAAGGTTATGACAAAACAGAGAAACTTTATTATGGTCGTAATTATTATTTTGCGCCTGATGAAATTGACGGACGGATAATCTTTAAGAGTAAGAAAAAATTAAATATTAGTGAAAGCTTTCTTGTTAAGATAACGGAATGTGATTTTTATCAGTTAAAGGGAGAAATTTATGAAGATTAAAATCAATGAAGCGCAAGAAAGTGATATTCCTTTAATTTTGGATTTAATTTATGAACTTGCGGTTTATGAGCATCTTGAGCATCAGGTTGTCAGAGATAAAGAAAGTCTTTATAAAGCTTTGTTTATAGAGAAAAGTGCAGCTGCAATTTTGTTAGCTTATGAAGGCAACATTGTTGGTTTTGCCTTATATTTTTATAACTTTTCAACTTTTTTATTAAAGAAAGGTCTTTATCTGGAAGATGTCTTTATTAAAGAGGCTTATCGAAACTTAGGAATCGGTAAGGAAGTTTTCCGTTATTTAATTAAGAAGGCCAAAGAAACTAACTGCGGAAGAATTGAGTGGAGTTGTCTGAATTGGAATGAAAACTCCTTAAAGTTTTATAATAAGATTGGTGCTAAAACGCAAGACGAGTGGACTACTTTGCGATTAGTCGCTGAAGATTTTGATAAATTTCCCTATTAGGAGGAACTAAAATGAAATATAGAGATTTTCGTTCAGATACAGTAACAAAACCAAGTAAAGCAATGTTAGAAACAATTTTTAATTATCAATATGATGATGATGTTTTTGAAGATGACTTAACGATTAAAAGTCTGGAAAAAAAATTAGCTGGGCTTTTAGGTAAAGAAAGTGCACTTTTTGTGCCAAGCGGAACATTTTCTAATCAATTGGCTTTATTTGTCCATGCTCAAAGGGGTGAAGAAGTAATTGTTGATCAAAATTCTCATATCAAAGTTTATGAGTCTGGAGCGAGCGCAGTAATTGCCGGGGTTCAGTTATATACTATGGAAAGTGATAACGGATATTTTGATTTAGCTAAACTTCAGTCAACAATTTCTGAAGGCAATATCTTTACTGCTAGAACAGCACTTATTTGTTTGGAAAATGCTTATAGCGGGAAAGTTCTTTCGAAAGAATATGTTGATCAGGTCTGTAAAATTGCCCATGCCAAAAAAATACCAGTGCATTTAGATGGTGCCCGCCTTTTTAACGCCACAACCTTTTTAGGCATAAGTGCCGAAAAGTTAGTGGAAAATGTTGATACAGTCAGCATTTGTCTTTCTAAAGGTCTAGGAGTACCTATTGGTTCAATGCTTGTTGGTAGTTTTGATTTCATTGAAAAAGCACGCCTCAAAAGAAAACTTTTAGGTGGTGGTATGAGGCAGGTTGGAATCTTAGGCGCAATGGGAATTTATGCTTTAGACAATAACATTAAAAAATTAAAGATAGATCATAGTAATGCGGCTTATCTAACCGAAAAACTTGAAAAGTTATCTTTTGTTAGAATTAACTATAAACAAAGAGATATTAATATGGTTTTCTGTTATTTTAATCATCCAAAAAAAGGACTTGAAGATTTTTTATTGAAGCATAAAATCAAAATTTTGCCAGCAGACAGTAATGAAACATATCGTTTTATGACACATCTGGATATTGAAAAGGATGACGTAGATTATTTGGTTGACAAAATAAATGAATTTTATGGCGGCTAATCCGTTATTTCTTTTAGGTCTTGGAGCAATGCGGATAAGTGGTAGTGATGCTGAAAAGACAATCCGATATGCGATTGACCAAGGTATTAATTTTATTGATACTGCCTATATTTATCAAAACGGCAAGAATGAAGAAATGCTTGGTAGGGCTTTAAAGGATGGTTATCGTGAGAAAGTTTTTTTAGCAACAAAACTGCCGCTTTTTTTAATTAAGCGTTCAAGTGATTTTGATAAATATTTTAATATTTCTCTGAAAAGGTTGAAAACTAATTACATCGATTATTATCTTCTTCATATGTTAGGAGACATTAAAACCCTGAAAAAATTATTTGACTTGGGGCTCAAGGATTGGATTTTAGCTAAAAAAGAGAGCGGTGAAATTCGTAATATCGGCTTTTCCTTTCATGGCTCTAAAAACGACTTTATCGAGCTTATTGATTATTATCACTTTGATTTTTGTATGGTCCAATATAATTATCTTGATGAATATAATCAGGCAGGAATCGAAGGTATCAGATATGCAGCTTTAAAAAATATTCTGGTTTTGGTAATGGAGCCTTTAAGAGGCGGACTGTTAGTCAAGAATCTACCGCATAAAGTTCAGGAATTCTTCAGGAAAAATTTTCCTGAAGAATCCTTTGTCTCAATTGCTTTACGTTATCCTTTGTCTGAACCAAAAGTCAGTTTGGTTTTGTCGGGGATGCGGACAATTGCAGAAATAGATACTAATCTAAAAATCACAAAAGTGGCTAAGCTACTTTCAAAGGAAGAAATTGCTATATATAGCGAAGCCCGAAAATTAATTCTGGAAAATATCAGAGTTGATTGTACAGGCTGTGGATATTGTTTGCCAATTTGTCCGAAAAAAGTCGATATTGTTAGTTGCTTTAATTTATATAATGAATATTTTAATGTCTCTAAACGCAAAAGTAAATTGCAGTATATGCAAGTAACCGGATTGTTTGGCACGAAACACAGTTACGCTTCACTTTGCATACATTGTAAAAAATGTGAGCCGCATTGCCCACAAAAGATACGTATTAGTGAGGAACTAAAACTTGTTAAACGGAAAATGGAAAAATTTACTTTTAAAGCAGTTCGCTTTTTTGTAAAATTTCGTCTAAATAAAAAGAGAAAGGAGAAAAACGATGAAAATCAGAATTAAACTTAATAGTGATGTAAATGAAACAGAACAAAAAGTTTTATTGGCATATCTTGATAAACATAAATTAGTTTATGATAATCAGCTTAACCTGGAAGTTCCAGAAAATTTTGATTTCAGTGAATTAAATGTTTTCTCTTTTATCGAAGAAATAATCAAACCAAAATATCCTTTAGCTGGTAAAAAGCAAAAAGAAACTATTATAGATATTAAGGGTCTTAAAATTGGGGGTAACAATTTTACGATTATTGGCGGACCTTGTAGTGTTGAATCAGAAAGTCAACTTTTAGAAACTGCGAAAGCCTGTAAAGAAGCTGGTGCTGTAATCTTAAGAGGAGGCGCCTTTAAACCAAGAACTAGTCCTTATGCTTTTCAAGGTTTAGGGATTGAAGGTTTAAGATTATTAAATAAAGTTGGAACATCTTTAAAGATGCCAGTTATTTCTGAAATTCCTGATGCTGAATTTTTAAATGAGTTCATTGAATATTGTGATATTATTCAAGTCGGAGCCAGAAATATGCAAAACTTCCAACTGCTTAAAGCCTTAGGAAAAATTAATAAACCAATTTTATTAAAAAGAGGTTTAGCTGCTACTATCGAAGAATGGCTATTTTCAGCTGAATATTTATTAAGCTATGGTAATCCTAATGTGATTTTATGTGAACGCGGAATCAGAACCTTTGATAATACCTTGCGTAATTGTCTTGATTTAGGAGCAGTGCTTGCGGTTAAGGAATTATCGCATTTACCAGTATTTGTTGATCCGTCGCATGGCTCTGGTCATCATAGTTACGTTAATGGTCTTTCCAGAGCCGCCCTGGCGGTAGGAGCTGATGGTCTTTTGATTGAAGTTCATAATAATCCCGATTGTGCGCTTTCTGATGGCATACAGTCTTTAAAGCCGGAAAAGTTCGGACAGTTAATTAGGGATTTAAAGAAAATTGCGCCATTAATTGATAAAAAAATATCATGAAAAAAATCATTAAGGTTTCTGAAAACAAAAATACTGAATTAATTATTGATAGTGATTTTTCGCTAATAAATAAATCATTAGCTGGCGGATTTCTTTTAATCGATGAAAATGTTGAAATGTTATATCAAGATAAAATTAATTTTTCAAATCTAGCAATAAAAATTTCCCTGGCTGCTTCAGAAACAGTAAAAAGTATTTCTAGCTATCAATTAATCGTTGAAGAATTAATAAAAAACAAGATTAGGCGCGATTCAATTTTAATAGCTATTGGTGGCGGTACGATAGGAGATATTGCTGGGTTTATTGCGGCTACAATGTTTAGAGGCATTAAATTTATTCAGATTCCAACAACACTTTTGGCAATGACCGATAGTGCTTTAGGTGGAAAATGCGGAATTAATTTTAATAATGTCAAAAATGTTTTAGGAAGTTTTTATGCCGCAGACAAAATAATTGTCAATCCAGAATTTTTAAATACATTATCTAAAAAGGATTATAAAAGTGGTTTAGCCGAAGTGCTGAAATATGGTTTTATTTATGATAAAAGGATACTTGATGATTTAAAGAATGATAGAAGTATAGACTTAGTTATTAATAAATGCTTAAATGCTAAGGCCGAAATAACAACAGAAGATTATCGCGATAATGGTAAGCGTCAAATTTTAAATTTTGGCCATACCTTTGGTCATGCCCTTGAAGCATATAGTAAATATGAAATTTCGCATGGTGAAGCGGTTTTAAGTGGTATGGAGATTGCTTTTAAAATAGGCATTAAACTTAATCTGACTCCTAGTTATTTATTGGAAGAGTTTCATAATTTATGTGAAAAACTTCAATTATCTATTGTAAAAATGCCAGTTAATGAAGTTGTTAGCTTCCTTAGCTATGATAAGAAAAACTTAAGTAATAAAATAAGTTATATTTTAGTGAGTAACTTGGGGGAAAGTGTAATCAAACAGCTAAAATTAGTCGAACTAATTAAATTAGCGGAGGCGGTATAATGAAAATAAAAATTTATTCAGGAACGCTGCAAGGTGAAATATCGGTTCCAGCTTCAAAGAGTTTAGCGCATCGCTATTTGATTTGCGCCGCCCTTTCCAAGGGAAAGTCAGTTATTGACAAAATAGATTTTTCTGATGATATTGATGCGACAGTTACTGGCCTTTCTTTTTTAGGCGCAACCATCAATAAAGGTACGAAAACGATTGTTACTGGTATTGAAAAAATGAATACCTCATTAGTTATAAATTGTCAGGAATCAGGAAGTACTTTGCGCTTTTTGGTGCCTGTTTCTTTAAGTTCATGGAATAAACTTACTTTTACTGGTGAAAAAAAATTACCAACAAGGCCAATGGAACCTTTATATACTGTTTTAAGAGAAATGGGTATTGATTTAACTACTAAAGATGAACAACTACCAGTAAATCTTAAAGGTCAGCTTAAAGCTGGAAAATATCAGATTACCGGAAAAGTATCAAGTCAGTTTCTATCTGGATTATTTATGGCTTTACCTTTATTGGAAAATGATAGCCAACTTATCGTAAGTGATGGTTTGGAATCAAAGACTTATGTTGATTTGACGATTAATGTTTTAAAGAATTTTGGAGTGAAAATTGAAAATAAGAACTATCGGGAATTTTCGATTAAAGGCGGACAAAAATATAAAAACGGTGACTTTACAGTTGAGGGGGACTATTCTCAGGCCGCTTTCTGGTTAGCCGCTGCTTGTCTTAGTGGTGCGATTAATTTACTTGGTCTTAATAAAGATTCTTTACAAGGAGATAAAAAGATTCTTGATATCCTTCAAAAGATGAATGCGCTTATTGATTTTAAAGAAGATAAACTTATTTCTTCCAAGGCTTGTTTAAAAGGACAAACAATCAGTTTGGCAGAAACACCTGACCTTGGACCAATTTTAGCGGTTATTGGGGCGTATAGCACTGGTAAAATGACTCTAACTAATGGTAAGCGTCTAAAAATTAAAGAAAGCGATCGTCTTAAGGCAATCACTTCAGAATTAAAAAAAGCTGGGGTTAAGATTTTTGAAACAGAAGATGGTTTAATTGTTGAAGGAAAAAACAGTTATCCGGGGAATGTTACTTTAAATTCCTGGGATGACCATCGAATCGCAATGGCTTTAGCTATTTTTAGTTTGCGCTGTGAAAGCCCGGTGATGATTGAAAATTTCTCTGTGATTAATAAATCGTATCCAGAGTTTTTAAATGATTTCAAAAAACTTGGAGGTAATTATGTCATTAGCTGATTTGCGTAAAGATCTCGAAAAAATTGATACTAAAATAATAGAATTATTTAATGAGCGACTAAAAATTATTTCCTTAGTTAAAGAAGCCAAAGAAGAAGCTAATTTAGCAACTTATGATCCAAAGCGTGAAAGTGACTTAGTCGAAAAATACAAACCCTTAATTACTAATCCAACTTATCATCAATATTACCTAAAGTTTTATCAGACAATTTTTGAAATTTCTAAAGCTATCCAGATTACTAAACAGTTTGGTTTGATTGGCGCTAATATTAGTCATAGTCTATCACCTAAACTGCATAACAATTTTTTTAAGCTGAAGTTTGATAATGCGAGTTATCAGTTATTTCCAAGTCAGGAACAGGACTTAAAGAAGATGATTGCTGGTTTGAAAAACGGAAAATATTCGGGCTTTAATATAACGGCTCCCTATAAGGAAACAATTATTCCTTATCTTGATGTAATGTCAAAGTCTGCACAAGAGATTGGTGCTGTAAATGTCGTAGTATTTGAAAAAGGACTTGTTAAAGGTTACAATACCGATTGGATAGGGTTTCATAAAACAATTAAAAATGATCTGCAAGGAAAATCGGTTTTATTATTAGGGACAGGTGGCGCCGCAAAAGCCGTTAATTATGCATTGATTAAATTAGGCGCAAATGTAACGGTAGTTTCCAGAAATCCAGATAATAAGGATTTTAATAAAGTTATTAGCTATCAGGAAGCATTAAGTCAAACCGGCGAAATGGTTATCAATGCTACTGGTCACGATTTAACAGATTTTGCTTCTCAGCTAGCTGTTAATTTTAAGTCAGGTTATGATTTAAGTTATCAAGATAAAGTACCACCTTTTTTAAGAAGTTTTAAAGATAGACAGAATGGGTTTGGCTTTTTGTTGTGGCAAGCAATCAAAAGTTATGAAATCTTTACTAACCAAAAGTTGACTAGTGCTGAGTTAAAGAGCTTATTTAAGGAGCGTTTTTATGAATAGTTTTGGTACACTTTTTAAGATTACTCTTTATGGCGCTTCCCATCAGGAAGAAATTGGGATTATTATTGATAACGTTAAGCCAGGTTTAAAACTCGATTTAAAAGCTTTGGAAGCTTGGCTCGAGTTGCGTAAGCCAACTAAAAAAGGCACAACTTTGCGTAAAGAAAGCGATAAGCCAATAATTAAAAGTGGTTATTTTAATGGTTTAACAACAGGATCACCTTTAGTCATAACTTTTAAAAATGAAAATACAAACGCCAGTGACTATCAATTGCTTATAGAACAACCACGTCCCTCGCACGCTGATTTAGTAAATAAGGAAAAGTATTTAGGTTTTAATGATCATAGAGGTGGAGGCGCAAGTTCCGGAAGAATGACTGTAGCGATTTGCGCTGCCGGCTATATTGCTTCTTTAATGAAAAACTGGAAAATTGAAAGTCATTTAGTACAAGTTGGTACTTTAACGGATTTAACTAAAATTGATGATTATCTAAAACAAATAGAAAAAAACAAAGATTCAGTTGGTGCGATTATTGAAATTGCTGTTAAAGACTGTCAAAAAGGACTTGGAGAACCATTTTTTCAGTCAGTTGAAAGTCAGATATCGGCTTTGCTTTTTTCAATTCCCGGCGTTAAAGCAGTCGAATTTGGGGCGGGATTTAAAGCGATAGATTTATTAGGTAGTGAATATAATGATTTAATTGTAAATAAATCAGGTAAAACAAAAACTAATAACGATGGTGGCATAAATGGCGGTATTACAAATAGCAACGATTTAATTGTCAGAGTCTTTTTAAAGCCAAGCGCAAGCATTGGTTTAACCCAAGAAACATATAATTTTACAAGCGGGGAAATAGAACCATTAACAATTACGGGAAGACATGATACTTGTTATGCCCTAAGAGCCCCAGTAATTCTTGAAAGTGCGGTTATGATTGCTTTAACTGACCTTTATTTACTTGATAATAAATTTGGAGAGCGCAATGAATAATATAATTAAGAAAAGACAACTAAACACAGATACTTATACAATGCGCATCGTTAATCCACAAATTGCGATGCATGCTAAGCCCGGCCACTTTGTGATTATAAAAATCAGCGAAGAGGGCGAAAGGATCCCTTTAACAATTTCTGATACAGATGATGACTGGATTGAAATAACTTTTCAGGCAATCGGTTTATCGACTAAGTTGTTGGCTAAATTAAGTGAAGGCGATGTTGTTAGAGATTTAGTCGGCCCTTTAGGAAAAGAAAAAGAAATCAATAAACAGAAAAGAGTTTTAGGTGTTGCGGGCGGAGTTGGTGTTGCGCCTCTTTATCCGCAATTAAAAGCTTTTAGACAAGCTGGTGCGAAAATCGATTTGATTGTTGGCGCTAGAAATATTGATAATCTATTATTTTTAGAGCGTTTTGAATCGATTTGTCATGATATTTATCTTTCAACTGATGATGGTTCTGAAGGCCTGAAAGGAACAGTTATTGAAGTTTTAAAAAAGTTGAATCTAAAAGTATATAATGAAATTGTAATTATCGGACCGGCTTTAATGATGAAAGCAGTCGTAGATTTCTGTAAAGAAACTAAGGCTTTGCTTTCTGTTTCTTTAAATCCGATTATGATTGATGGAACGGGAATGTGCGGTGAATGTCGTGTTTCTATAAATGGTGAATCGCGCTTTACTTGTATTGATGGTCCGGACTTTGATGGAAGAGCAGTTGATTTTGACGAACTGGCTTTAAGACAGAAGACTTTTAAAGCTGAAGAACATTTATGCCAACTGGAGGCTGAACATGAATAAGCGCACAGTTACAAATCTGCTTAAAGATGATTTGCGCTTAAAATCATTTGCGGAAGTTGACCTAGGCTACAGTTTGGAAAGTGCAATCCTGGAAGCAAAAAGATGTTTGGCTTGTAAGACTGCTCCTTGTGAACAAGGTTGTCCGGTTAAAGTTAAAATTAAAGATTTTATCAGAGAAGTAAGAAGTGCAAATATTGATTTGGCTCTGGAAAAAATTAGCGAAGATAATATTTTACCAGCAATTTGCGGAAGGGTTTGTCCGCAAGAAACTCAATGTGAAAAACATTGTGTTTTAGGTTTAAAAAATCCTGAACAAGCTATTAATATCGGTAAGCTTGAACGTTTTGTTGGTGATTATGGAAAGCTTAAAAAAGAAAAAAATATTTCAGCTAATGGTATTAAAGTAGCGATTATTGGTAGCGGTCCGGCAGGAATGACTTGTGCTGGTGAATTAGCCAAAAAAGGCTTTGAGGTTACAGTTTTTGAAGCTTTACATGAAGCTGGTGGTGTATTGACTTATGGTATTCCAGAGTTTAGATTACCTAAAAAGTTGATTGTTAATGAATGGCATAAATTAACTGGACTTGGTGTTAAACTAGAAACGAATGTCATCGTCGGTAAAACAATCACAATCAAAGAACTTGAAACTAAAGGCTTTAAGGAATTTTTTGTCGCAACCGGAGCTGGTTTGCCTAAAGGTTTGAATATTAAAGGTGAAAATCTAACAGGTGTATATTATGCTAATGGCTTTTTAACGAGAATAAACTTAATGAAGGCTTATAAACAAGAATATCATACACCATATAAAGCCTATAAACATGTAGTTGTTATAGGTGGAGGTAATGTTGCTTTAGACGCAGCCAGAACCGCTAAGCGTCTTGGTGCCGAAGTAACAATTGTTTACCGGCGTTCAAAAGCTGAAATGCCTGCTCGACTGGAGGAAGTCAAACACGCCGAAGAAGAGGGAATCGAATTTAATTTCTTAATGAACCCTAAAGAAATTAAAGGCACTGATAAAGTTGAAGGTTTGCTTTGTGAAAAAATGATTTTAGGTGAAGTTGATCAATCAGGAAGAGCTTCCTTTAAACCAACAGGAGAAGTTATCGGGATAAAAGCAGATATGGTTATTATCGCTGTTGGTCAGTCAGCTAATCCGAGCTTTTTTAACAATATTGAGATTGAGCGTAATAAATATGGGAATATAGTTGTTGATGAGAAACAGGCAAGTTCATATCCTAATTTATATGCTGGTGGCGATATTGTTACGGGAGCCAGTACAGTTATTGAAGCTATGGGTCATGGTAAGTTAGTTGCGGATATTATTAGTAAAAAATACAATAAATAAGTTAGCAAATTTTATAGTTACACCATAAATAAAACTTAATTAATACATTAGAGGACTGTGAAAACACAGTTCTTTTTTTGGGAAAAACTATTTTTTTAATCGTGAAAAATAAATTATTTTTGTATGCTTTCGGGGACGATTTCACGAAAAAATCATATTGTTTAAGGCCTTATTGTTGTATAATTGTATATGTACTATTTTGATCCTGTATTGGCATGTAAAAATTATGAGGAAGTAAAGGGAGAAAAGAAAAATTGAAGCATTTTATATCATTTATTATTACTATGACAACATTGGCAGTTACCAGTTTATTGGTTACGCCAAAGTTAGCGGACAACAACTTGGTTTTAAGTGGGGAAATCTGGGCTAATCAATTTAATATCGCAACAGACTTTGCTGGCGGTAACGGTACAGAAACAAATCCTTGGCAGATAGCAGATGCTTCGCAACTTGCTTTTCTGGCGCAGGAAGTTAACGACAATAATATATTAATTAATCATCCTGAAGCACACTTTGTGCTTATGGATGATATTTTGCTTAATGATACAACAGGTTGGGAAAACTGGGAAAACTCTGCCCCAGCTAATGAATGGACTCCGATTGGATTTGATACTTTTCTTTCAGAAAATGCCAGGCCTTTTTTAGGTAATTTTGACGGTGCTGGTTTTTCGGTGCGAGGGATATACATAGATAATGAGTTATATGATCAAGGTCTGTTTGGTTTTACAAGTGGCGCTACAATTAAAAACTTAACGGTTGAAGAAAGTTTTATCCGAGCTAGAAATCATGTAGGTGGAATCGTTGGTCATGGCTTTAATTCAACTATTGAGAATGCGACAAATCGGGCAACTATTCATTTATATAAAACGAATCATAGTTCAGCGTTTGCTGGTGGTATTGCCGGTATTGCCCATACGATTTTAAATAGTGTTAACCATGGGATAGTAATCGCAGAAGCAATGACAATTAATACTTATGATACAGCATTTGTTTCACCAGTATTTGTTGGAGGTATTGTTGGACGGATTGATTCACGAATCGCAAACAGTAAAAACACTGGTTCAGTTACAGCTTTTTCTTTAACAAGCACAGGTGATGCGGGTGGTATCGTTGGCCAAAATCCTGTATCAGGAACAATTATCAATGCAATTAATACAGGATCTGTAACAGCTGATTCTGCATCAACTTCTGGAAGGCCAGGTGGCATTGTCGGAAGTAATGCAGGAAGAGTTTTAAATAGCTATAATGCAGGATCAGTTACGTCAACAAGCGCAACAAGATGGATTGGTGGTATTGCTGGTTTCCATTCTGGGGCTATGATTGAAAATAGTTTCTGGTTACGCACTTTAGATCTTGGTCCACCGGTTTTAACTGGAGCAGGAGCTGGCGGTCGGGCAAATATTGCCCATTTTAATAATAATGGACTATTCTTTACAGGTACGCCGCTATGGCCAAATGCTACGACAGTTCTGATCAATGATGCACTTACTAAAAGAAGTAATTCTGTTTTTGAGATGCTTAACGCTTGGGTAACAAATGAACATTTAAATAATCGTAATCATGATCTTTTATTTTTTACAAGAACAACAGAAGATTCAAGCAATCCACTATTTCATGACTTAAATTTTGCGACTTTTGAAGAAAGAAATGTACTTATCAGTGATATTAATGCTTCTTTTACAAATGATCAGGCTAATAGTGGTTTAGTTTCTGTTCCATCTTTTGATATCACAAGAGCAGCGCCATTTAAAACGGAATTAGTGTCTACAGATACTATTTTAATGGAAATAACCGTTGATACTGGTCAATATATTAATCATGTGCAAATTAATGGTGTTACAATCAGTGTTTCTGATACAGTACCTGGTTTATTTACAACAACTATAAATGGTCTTCATTTTAGGGCTTGGTGGTCGCAATTTGAATTGGAATCACCTAGTGGTATCTGGATTGAATTGACTAATGTAACTGAAACTGTGGATATTGTAACTGATATTAACCCAATGATTTATACGATTACTTATCGGAGTGTCCATACAGGAGCCGATAATTCCGCAAATCCAACAACATTTACGATGTTTGATACTGTTACGCTTGCTGATCCTACAGGAACCGTTTTAGGTTTAGTGTTCAGTCATTGGTCTTTTACTGAAAACGGACCAAGTATAACTGCTATTGCTTTAGGAACTACTGGTAACAGAGAAATTTGGGCAGTATGGATAACGACTAATTATACAATTACTTATGTATTTAATAGTTCAACAGGTCCTTTGTTAACAGGGGTTACTAATACAAACCCAAGTTCTTTTACGGTTGCATCACTAGATATAACATTAACAAATCCATCATTAGCAGGTTATGATTTTGATGGTTGGTTTTTAGATGTAACCCATTTATTACCGGTAACAGGAGTAGCGATTTTAGAAGGTTCAACAGGAAACAGAACTTTCTACGCTAGATTTGTGCCAATTAATTATACGATTACTTATGTTTTTAATAGTTCAACAGGAAGAACATTAACTGGAGTTACAAACACTAATCCAGGAACATTCACTATTGAATCATTAGATATCACTTTAGTTAATCCATCGTTAGCCGGATACGATTTTAATGGTTGGTTCTTAGAGGCGGCACATTTAACACCAGTTACAGGCGTAGCTATTTTAGAAGGCTCAATCGGAAACAGAACTTTCTACGCAAGATTTACACCGATTACTTATACAATTACTTATGTATATAGCAGTTCGACCGGACTTACTTTAGTAGGTGTAACAAATTCAAATCCTAGCAGTTTTACAATCGAATCTTTAGATATTACTTTAGTTAATCCATCGTTAGCGGGATACGATTTTGATGGCTGGTTTATTGATGCGACGCTTTTAACACCAGTTACAGGCGTAGCAATTATAGAAGGTTCAACCGGAAACAGAATTTTTTACGCAAGATTTACACCGATAACTTATACAATTACTTATGTATATAGCAGTTCGACTGGACTTACTTTAGCAGGTGTAACGAATTCAAATCCTAGCAGTTTTACAATC
>WRBM01000040.1 GCA_009784525.1 Erysipelotrichales bacterium
TTAATAACCATAAATAGTATAGCATAAATAAAACAAAAAATCGATATAAAGTCGATTTTTTAGTATTGGTCATGATTATGAAAATAATTTATAAAAAAAGTGTTGACAAAACTTATCTAATTTCTTTTGGCTTAGATTAAAAAAGCATTACTAATCGCTTTTATGTCGAATTATCTTGAAATTTGTCGTTAATTATGATATCATTAGGCTGTAATGAGGGATCAATGATGCTGGAGCGCAAAATCACAAAAAAACTTTGTCAATGGAAAGAAAAAGAAGAGCGTTCGCCGCTTGTTATTTTAGGCGCGCGGGGGGTAGGAAAAACTACAAGTATCATTCATTTTGGCAAGAATAATTATCTTGAAGTAGCGTATCTGAATTTTGAGGTTGTCCGAGAACTTAGAATGGCTTTTTCTGCGGAAATGAATTTAAAAGAGATTATGAATTGTATTAATAATTTAATAAGTAAAAAAATCTATCCGGAAGAGACTTTGCTTTTTTTTGATGAGATTCAGTACTGCCCTGTAATTATTGATATTATGAAAAAAATAGGTGGAGACTTTCATTGTATTGCGGCTAGTAGTAATTTAAGCAATATTGAAAAAAATGATCTTGAAGTCATCAATATGTTTCCACTTGATTTTGAAGAATTTCTTTGGAATGTAAAACAAGAAAATCTTGCGAAAAAAATACAAGAGGCTTTTAATAGTAATCAATTATTTTGTTATCATGATGTAGCGCTTTGTTTATTCAGAAAATACTTATTTATGGGTGGTATGCCAGAAGTGCTAAGGCGTTACTGCAAGGAAGAGCAACCAATTTTTGAGCTGATAAGATCAATCCAGCATAAGTTGATAGAAAGCTTTAAATATAATATTTCTAATGTGGCACGTAGTCAAAAAATAAATAAAATCTTTAAAAACATCGCAGGTCAGCTGCTTACAGGAAACAAAAAGTTTGTTTTAGCTCAATTAAAGAATCATTCTAAATACGTAGAGTATGAACGCGCTTTTAAATGGCTTAATTCAGCCAAAATTACTTTGCCCTGTTATTTGTTAAAAGATGCTAGATTGCCTTTAATGGACAATATTGATTCTAATAGTTTTAAATTATATTTTTTAGACTGTGGATTGCTTAATGCTTCTTATGCAATCGGCACGCCTGTTATTTTAAGTAATTATGATGAAAAAGATGAAATAAAAATGGCGGTTGCGGAAAACTATGTTGCTCAAAGCTTACTAGCGGCAGGATTTAGGCTTTTTTACTGGCAGTCTAGCGGCAAGGCAAAAATTCATTTTGTTTTGGAAACAAAGGATAATAATATCTTTCCGATGGAAATAAATATTAATTACATTCCTAAAAGCAAGCGACTTACAGTGTTTATAAATCGCTTTTCCTCAAAGTATGGTATTAAAGTCACCAATAGAAATTTTCGTTATGAAGGAAATATTCGAGAAATTCCTTTATATGCTGTGCATTGCTTGTCGGAATTAAATTAGCTTCTCTAATTATTCTTGGTATGATTTAATTAAGAGGAGAATTATCACGAATCGTCAAAAGCGTGGAAAATCCTCAGAAAACAAACAATTAAATAAGTGTGCAACTGCTGTTTTAGGAAATTGAATTCATTAACTCAGATTCAGATAAAAAGTTAGATAATTTTTGTGCCTAAAATCTTGATTTTGCTGTAACTTATTAATATATTATTAAAATTATATTTTTATGTCGCTTATTTATAAGATACGTGGTATAATATTTAAAGGAAAAAACCAGAAAGGAAATCAGTATGGCCGCAAAAGTAGAAATAACAAAAGAAAAAATCGCAGAATTGAAGAAAGTAATCGAAACTAACAAGAAGAAACCTGGCCCTTTAATGCCAACTTTGCATGAAGCGCAAAGAATATTCGGATGTATTCCGCTTCCGGTTCAGAAAATTGTCTCTGATGGATTAAAAATGAGCGTTGCCGAAGTTAACGGAGTCGTAACTTTTTATTCGAACTTTACATTAGAGCCAATGGGTCAAAATATTGTTTCAGTTTGTATGGGAACAGCTTGTTATGTAAAAGGTGCTCAAGAAATTCTTGATGAGATCAGTAAAATAATTGGCGTTAAACCAGGTGAAACAGGCGAAGATGGTAAATTCACTTTAAATGCGACACGTTGTATCGGTGCTTGTGGATTAGCTCCACTTTTCACAGTTGGTGAAGATGTATATGGTTCAACAACTCTTGCATTAACTAAAGAACAAATTAAAAAATATCTATAGGAGGAAACTTAATGAAAGTCGAAGAGTTAAAAAAGCTTAAAGAAGATACTCTGAAAAAAATGGCGATTGCTAAAGGCGCTTTGAAGGTCACAGTTGGAACTGCGACTTGCGGATTAGCGGCTGGAGCTAAACCAGTTTTAACGGAATTAGAGGCAGGGATTAAAAAGAACGGCCTTAAAAATGTTTCCTTAGTTCAAGTTGGCTGTAATGGCAGATGTACTTTTGAACCACTTGTCGAGGTAATTGCCGAAGATGGAACAAAGATTATATATTCTAATGTTAACAGCGATATTGCTAAAGAGATTGTTGAAAGTCATCTTGTGAAAAAAGAAGTCGTTAAA
Organism: Erysipelotrichales bacterium; assembly: GCA_009784525.1. Lineage (GTDB taxonomy): Bacteria > Bacillota_I > Bacilli_A > Acholeplasmatales > WRBM01 > WRBM01. Next base: position 2,608 of record WRBM01000040.1, read on the forward strand.
AAACATGTAATGACGGAATAGGGGGAGAGAATTATGTCTGATAAATTTTATGCAAAACAAAAAAGAATCGCATTACGCAATTGCGGAGTAATTAATCCTTTCGATATTAACGAATATATTGCGTATGATGGATACCAAGCCTTAGCTAAGTGTTTAACAGAAATGACACCGGCTATGGTTATTGAAGAAATGAAAAAATCTGGATTAAGAGGTCGCGGTGGCGGCGGATTCCCAACTGGACTTAAATGGGATTTCTGCGCTAGAAATGTTGGCGGGCAAAAGTTTATTATTTGTAATGCCGATGAGGGAGATCCAGGTGCGTTCATGGATAGAGCAATTTTAGAAGGCGATCCACATTCTACAATTGAAGCTATGGCAATCGGTGGTTATGCAATTGGTGCTGATCAAGGTTATATTTATATTCGTGCTGAGTATCCAGTTGCGGTCGCAAGACTTAATGATGCGATTGCCCAAGCTAAAAAACTTGGTCTTTTAGGTAAAAATATTTTTGGAACGGATTTTTCATTTGATTTGGAAATTCGTCTTGGTGCTGGAGCGTTTGTTTGCGGTGAAGAAACAGCTTTGATTGCTTCAATCGAAGGTGAGCGTGGAATGCCGCGTAATAAGCCGCCTTTCCCAGCTAATAAAGGACTTTGGCAAAAACCAACGATTATCAATAACGTTGAGACTTATGCAAATATTCCTTACATCATTTTAAACGGTGCCGATCACTTCAAAACAATTGGTACAGAAAAGTCAAGCGGGACAAAAGTATTTGCCTTAGGCGGAAAAATTGTTAATACTGGCTTAATTGAAGTTCCAATGGGTGTTACATTAAGAGAAGCAATCTATGATATTGGCGGTGGGATTCCAGACAAGCGTAAATTCAAAGCTGTTCAAACTGGTGGTCCATCAGGTGGATGTATCGTTGAAAAAGATCTTGATACACCAATTGATTTCGATAATCTTGTCTCACTTGACTCAATGATGGGATCAGGCGGAATGATTGTTATGGACGAAGACAACTGTATGGTTGACGTTGCCCGTTTCTATCTGGAATTTACTGAAGAAGAATCATGTGGTAAATGTACGCCTTGTCGTGAAGGTACGAAAAAAATGCTGGAAATTCTAGAAAAAATTACTCTTGGTCATGGAAAAATTGAAGATCTTGATTTATTAGAAAATCTTGGTAACATGATTATTGAAAGTTCACTTTGTGGACTAGGACAAAGTGCACCTAACCCTGTTATTTCAACTTTAAAACATTTCCGCAGTGAGTATGAAGCGCATATTCTTGAAAAGCGTTGTCCAGCGGGTGTCTGTAAAGAATTAGTTAAATTTGTAATTAACGACAAGTGTATCGGTTGTGGAATCTGTAAAAAAGCCTGTCCGGTAGATTGTATCTCTGGTGCGCCAAAAACTAAACATGTAATTGATCAGAAAGCTTGTATCAAGTGTGCTGTCTGTAAAAAAGTATGCCCACCTAAGATCAGTGCTGTCGTAATTGAGTAGGAGGATGAAGAAATGGAAAAAGTAAACATAACAATTGATGGCATCAAACTGTCCGTACCTGCTAGTTATACTATTTTAGAAGCAGCTGCGAAAAATAATATTTATATTCCGAGACTTTGTTTCCTGGAAAAAATTCACGAAGAATCAAGTTGCCGGGTTTGTGTTGTAGAAGTTGAAGGATCTCGTAACTTAAAAAATGCTTGTACTATTCAGGTTTGGGATGGTATGGTTGTTAAAACTAATACTGACAGAGTTATTAATTCTGTTACAGAAAACTTAAAACTTACAGCAAGCAGCCATAATTTTGAATGTTGGAAATGTGCTAGAGAAGATAACTGTGAATTCTTAGGACTTTTAAAGAAATTTGATGTTGAAAATACTTATGGTGAAGACCGTAGATATGAGCCAAAAGACAGAATTTTCAATGCAAGTTCTTCTATTGTTATTGACTCAAGCAAATGTGTTCTTTGCGGTCGTTGTGTAAGTGGCTGTGAAAAACTATCAGGAACTAGTGTTTTAGGCTTTAACCAAAGAGGTAGTAAAACTTATGTTGGACCAGCGCTTAACCATGATATTGAGGATTCAGGTTGTATTTATTGCGGTAAATGTATTCAAAGCTGTCCAGTTGCGGCTTTAACTGATAAAGCTGATTTTCCACAAGTTGAAAAAATCTTAAAATCAAAAGAAAAGTTTGTAGTTGTTCAACCAGCACCAGCTGTTAGAGCAGCGTTAGGTGAAGAGTTCGGACTTCCTATCGGAACTAATGTTGAAGGTAAAATGTTCGCGGCTTTCAAAGAGCTGGGCTTCAGTGAGATTGCCGATGTTAACTGGGCTGCTGACTTAACAATTATGGAAGAAGGAACGGAATTTATTCATCGTTTAAATGGTGATGGACCATTCCCAATGTTTACTTCTTGTAGTCCTGGCTGGATTCGTTATATTGAGCAATATGAAAGTGATTATATTCCAAATCTTTCCAGCGCAAAATCGCCACACCAAATGGGTGGTGCGATGATTAAGCATTACTGGTCTAAAAAATTAGGTGTTGAGCCTAAGAATATTGTTGTTGTTTCCATTATGCCTTGTATTGCCAAAAAATGGGAAGCAGCTCGTCCGGAATTAGAGTATGCTGGTTTAAGAGATGTTGATTATGTTCTTACAACTCGTGAACTTGCCAGAATGATTAAACGCGCTAATATCGATTTTGTTAATCTAAAAGACTTTAAACCGCAAGGTGAGTTAGCTGTTTATACAGGAGCTGGAAATATTTTTGGAGCTACCGGTGGTGTTATGGAAGCCGCAGTTAGAACCGTAGTTGATGTACTTGAAGATAAAGATATGCCACAAATCGATTATAAAGAATTACGTGGAGTTCTTAATATTAAAGAAGCAACTTTAAAAATTAAAGGAAAAGAAATCAATGTTGCGGTTGTTCATGGCGGACATGCAATCAAAGAATTCTTTGAAATTCTGAAAAAAGGCAAAAAGAAGTTTCACTTTGTTGAACTTATGGGATGTACTGGAGGTTGCGTTAACGGCGGTGGACAACCGGTTGTTACGGCAGAAGAGTACAGTAAGTTTGATGTACGCGCTTTAAGGGCTAAAGCTTTATATGATAATGATATGTCTTTAAAAATTCGTAAATCGCACTTAAATCCATCTATTCAAAAAGCCTATAAAGAATTCTTAGGCGAGCCTTGCGGTAAAAAATCACACGAATTATTACACACTAAATTCGCTAAACAAGATTTTTATCATACAAAATAAATTTCAGAAAAATTCCTGCTTAAATTGTCTCGATTGAAGCGGGAATTTTTTTCCTTTTGCAGCAAAATATCCTAATTGGAAACTGGAGATAATATGAAAGCCTTTAACAATGAAAAGTATTTGCGTATTCAGTCAGAAGGTATAAGAAAAAGAATCGATGATTTTGACAACAAGCTCTATTTAGAACTTGGCGGAAAACTATTTGATGATTTTCACGCAACCCGTGTACTTCCGGGTTTTTTAAAAGACAGCAAAATCAGAATGTTACAAGAACTAAAAGAGGATGCGGAAGTTCTGATTACGATAAATGCTCTTGACATTGAAAAAAATAAATCACGTAATGACTTGGGGATAACATATGATAGCGAAGTTTTAAGACTAATTGATGCGTTTAAAGAAGTGGATTTAAATGTAACTGGGGTAATAATTACGCAATATCATAACCAAACAAGCACAAATATGTTTCGTACTAAACTTACAAATCTTGGTGTAAAAGTCTTTTTGCATTATCCTATTGATGGTTACCCAACTAATATTAATCTGATTTTAAGTGAAGAAGGCTTTGGTCGCAATGAATTTGTTGAAACAACTAAACCTTTGGTTTTTGTCACAGCTCCTGGTCCGGGAAGCGGAAAAATGGCGGTTTCTCTGTCACAGCTTTATCATGAACAAAAACGCGGAATAAAAGCCGGCTACGCCAAATTTGAAACATTTCCTGTTTGGAACATAGCTTTAAATCATCCAGTAAATCTTGCTTATGAGGCAGCGACCGCTGACTTAAATGATTTGAATATGATTGATTACCTCTATTTGGAAAAACATAATCAGATTGCGGTAACTTATAATCGGGATTTGGAAACTTTCCCGATTCTAAAAACAATGTTTGAAAGAATTTACGGAAAATGTCCATATAGTTCGCCTACAGAAATGGGCGTTAACATGATAAAAGATGGCTTTAATGATGAAAAAGCAATTATAAATGCTTCAAAACAAGAAGTAATTCGTCGTTATTTTCATGCTTTATGTGACTTAAGAAACGGAAAAATTCAGCCGAATGTTGTGGAAAAAATTGAAGTAATTATGAAGCAGCTTGGCATTTCCGCAGATGATCGTAAGTGCGTACAAGGTGCTTTGAAAAAAGAAGAAGCCTGCAAAGCACCAGCGATGGCGATGCAGCTGACTGATGGCACTATCATTAGCGCAAAGAGTTCAACGCTTTTAGGAGCACCAGCGGCGCTTTTGATTAATGCTTTGAAATATTATGCGAAAATCGATAAAAAATTTATGTTGATTTCACCTAATGTTATTGACCCGATCCAAAAACTTAAAGTTCAACAGTTAGGAAACAATAATCCAAGATTACATGCTGATGAGATTTTAATCGCTTTGGCAATCGCGGCTACTAATAATCCAATAGCTGACCTTGCCTTACAACAGCTTCATCTTTTAGAAGGTGCTCAAGTCCATTCAACTATTATCTTAGCTTATAATGATGAGAACACTTATCGTAAACTAAAGATAGATGTTACTACAGAACCAATTATTTATGCTAAGAATATTATCGCTTCTAAAAAAGGAACATAGTTATGGTTGAAAAACTCGATAAATTTATGGACTCGGAAACAGAAGTACCAAGTAATGTTGAGTATTTTAATCCACTCCAAAATAGTAATGTAAAATTTTTAGGGTTACCATTTGTCAAAGAGAATCAAAATTATCAGCGAATTTCTAATAGTTTTATCGAGAAATTTCAGGTTGTTAATCCAAAGTTAATTGAACTTGGAGCGCATACTGCTGGTGTGAGCATTGTTTTTAAAACTGATACTCCGATTTTAGTTTTACGATCGAAACTTAATAAAGGCGCTGTTTTATGGAACATGTCGCCAATATTAGAAATTGGTTTTGATTTATATTTAAAAATTAATAATAAATGGGAGTTTTATCAGACCAGTAAACATAAACATCTTGATAAAAGTCATGAAGCAATTATGTTTGAAAAACTCGATAGAAGTGAAAAAGAAGTTTTAATTAATTTTCCTTGTTATTCAGCTGTTCTTGAACTGGAAATAGGTCTAGAAGAAAAATCGTTTATAAAAACATCTGCTAGTTTTAGCGATGCTAAGCGTTGGCTTTTTTATGGTACTTCAATTACGCAAGGGGCATGTGCCTCAAGACCAGGTATGAGTTATGTTAATATTTTGTCTCGTTATTTTAATAAAGAAATAGTCAATTTGGGATTTTCCGGAAATGCTTTAGCAGAAAGCGTTATGGCTGAAATGATTTTAGAGGTTAGTGGCTTAGATATAGTATTTATTGATATTGATGCTAACGCTGTAGAGTTTAATACTTTAAAGCCTAATCTGGAATTATTTTTAAAAACTATCAGAAAATATAGTAAAGACCTGAAAATAATTTTAATTAGTCGGGTTTTAGATGTTTATCAGAAAACAAATAAAAAGACAAACGCAATTTATCTTGATACATTATATTTCCAAAGAGAAATCGTAAAAAAATTAAATGATCAAAGTTTGTTCTTTATTAATGGTTATGATATATTTCCTTTAAAGGAATATTCTGATTATACCGTTGATGGCATTCATTTTTCGGATTTAGGTTATTATAAATTTGCGGATTATTTAAAAACTTTTTTAACAAACAATAATTTAGTAAAATCAGAAACAGTTTATGAATTATTTATTCCGGAAATTTCTGGTGGTATTGGTCCTAAATATCTAAGAGTTTGCCCAAAATGCCAAACTAAAAATAACATTGATTTAAAATATTGTCAGAAATGTGGCATTCGAATCTTAGAACTTATTTGTCCGATATGTCAGTCTCATAATAAGGCTAGTTCAAATGCCTGTGCTGAATGTGGTCAGAAGTTTTTAATAAAACGTAAATAATATAGGGGGTAAAAAATTGTGGAAAAACTAGTTTCAATTCAAGGTTTATCTAAAACATATGGTCCAGTTACAGCACTTAATAATGTTAACCTTGAAATTAATAAGGGTGAAATTATTGGTATATTGGGTCCTAATGGTAGTGGTAAGACAACTTTGATCAAAATCATTACGGGATTATTAAAACAATATATTGGTGATGTCAAAATTGATAATCAGGCGATAGGTGTTCATTCTAAAAGTATCATATCTTATTTGCCTGATTGTAATTACTTAAATGAGAAGTGGACATGTTTAGATGCAATTGATTTTTTTAAGGATTTTTATCTGGATTTTGATACAAAAAGAGCACATGAACTTTTAGAATTCTTGAGAATTCCTTTGAAAAGTAAAATCAAACAACTATCGAAAGGTACTAAAGAAAAAGTTCAGCTTTCTTTGGTTTTGTCGAGAAGAGCTAAACTGTATATATTTGATGAACCGATTGCGGGGGTTGATCCGGCCAGTCGTGATTTGATTTTTGAAATGATTTTAAAGAATCATGATCCGGAATCAACAATCCTTATTTGTACACATTTAATTGCAGAAGCAGAAAAAATAATTTCTCGGGCAATTTTCTTAAATTATGGTCAAATTCATTTAGATAAACAAATGAAGGATTTCAAAGCAGAAACTACTAAAACGCTTGATGAGCACTTTAGGGAGGTATTCAGATGTTTCTAAAATTATTTAAGCATGATTTTAAAGAATCAAAACAAGAAATGATAATTATTAATATTCTATTGCTTATTTTAACAGTTGGTTTAGCTTTTGCAATCAGAATGCAAATGGAAACAGTATTATTTATGTTAGGCTCCGTTTATTTTTTCTTTTATTTCGCTTATTTTGGGTTATTAATCAGGAGTTTAATTAAAACCCTTAATAACAGGCTTTTTACTAGAGAAGGTTATCTAACTTTAACTTTGCCCGTAAGTATAGATAAAATTCTTTTGAGCAAGTTTTTAATTAATTTTTTCTGGCTGGCAGTTGCGGGAATTACAATGATGATTAGCGCTGTATTAATGATTATGATTCTTGGTGGCGCTGACTTTATTAATTTTCTTGCGGAGTTTTTTACATGGTTAGTAGACGTTAGTGGACCGCATTTTTTTGTGATTGCGATAACTATTTTTATTAATATGCTTATCGGTTATGTTCAGATTATTGCGGTTATATTAGCTACTTTAGCGCTAATGAACATCGGAAAAATCAAGAAAAATAAAACACTTGTTGGTATAGGCATCTTATTGATTTTTATTTTTGCGACTGGAATGCTTTCTTTGATCTTAAATGACATAACTAATGATTTAGGATTATATTTTCATGAGGGTAGCTTTATTTTTGGTTCAAGACCTTCTATACTTTCGTTTCCATTGTTTAGAGTTGCTAGCTTATTTATAACACTTGCTTCAACAATTGGTGCATATTTTTTAACCCGTTACTTAATTCAAAACAAGTTGGAATTAGAAAATTCATTATAAAACATCATTAAAAGGACTTGTTTTTCTGCTTGAAAAAGTTTATAATAATATAAAGCAATGAAGAGAGAAGTAAGATAAAGATTCTTTTTAGAAGCGAAATATGGTCTGGTGAAAGCATATTAAAGAGATTATCTGAATAACACTCTGAGCGATGGAAGAAAATAGTAGACCCATCCGCGTTATCAGGCGTTAATTGATTAGAGTGTCCAAAAAACAATTTCGATATTGTTTTTCTTGGGAATTAAGGTGGTACCGCGAAAATATTCGTCCTTAGATTTTTCTAAGGGCTTTTTTATTTTTAGGGGGTGAAGAGTTGGATATTTTAGAAACAGAAATAGCAATCAAGAAAACAAAAGATTTTTTTGAAAAAGCATTAGCGAAAAAATTAAACTTATTAAGAGTTTCTGCGCCGTTATTTGTACTTCATGAGAGCGGACTTAATGATAATTTAAGCGGTTCTGAAGAACCAATCGATTTTCTTGTTAATAATAAAAGATTAGAAATTGTCCATTCACTTGCCAAATGGAAACGACTAGCTTTATGGAAATATGGATTTAAAGAAGGAACTGGGCTCTATACAGATATGAATGCGATTAGAAAAAATGAAGTTCTTTCAAGTATTCATTCATTGTATGTTGATCAATGGGATTGGGAAAAAATTATCAAAGAGAAGGAACGAAATTCGAAGTATCTAGAAAGTACGGTAAAAAAAATATATCAGGCTATTAAAGAAACTGGCAACTTTCTGAAAAAAAATTATCCATATTTAAATATTGATTTACCAGAAAATATTTATTTTATTACGACACAAGAACTTGAAAATCTATATCCGGATTTTTCTTCTAAAAAAAGAGAAAAAGCGATTGTAAAAAAACATAAAGCAGTTTTTTTGAAAAATATCGGAGATAAATTAAAGTCTGGAAATTCTCATGATTCCCGTAGTCCTGATTATGATGATTTTACTTTAAATGGCGATATCTTAGTTTGGAATCCTATTATTAACAATGCATTTGAGCTTTCTTCAATGGGAATTCGTGTTAATAAAGAAAAACTTATCGAACAATTAACAAAAAACAATAAACTCGAAAGATTAAATTTTGACTATCATCAATTATTATTAGCGAATAAATTACCACAAACTATTGGTGGTGGTATCGGACAATCGCGACTTTGCATGTTTTATTTAAATAAAAGACACATCGGGGAAGTACAAGCTTCCTATTGGCCGGAAGTAATTTTGCAAAAATGTAAAAAAGAAAAAATAAATTTATTATAAGGAGAAATATTATGCGTTTATCATTAAGTATTTTAACAAAAGATTATCAAACTTATGCAGGTAAAAAAGTAGTTATTAGAGGCTGGATAAGAACTAACCGTGATCAAAAAGAATTTGGCTTTATTAGTCTGAATGATGGGACAACTTTAGCTAATACGCAAGTAGTTTATGAACTAAAGAAACTCAAAAATTACGCCGAAGTAAGCCATTTTAGAGTTGGAAGCAGCATCTTCGTGGAAGGAACATTAATCGAAACACCAAATGCCAAACAAAGTTTTGAGATTAATGCGGAAAAGATTCTTTTAATTGGTGATTCGCCAGAAGACTATCCGATTCAGCCAAAAAGGCATACTCGTGAGTTTTTAAGAGAAAAAGGGCACCTGCGAGTTAGAACTAATCTTTTCCAGGCTGTTTTTAAAATCAGAAGCATCACAGCATTTGCGCTTCATAAATTTTTTCAGGATCAAAACTTTACTTATGTTCATACGCCGATTGTGACAGCTAATGACGCAGAAGGTGCTGGTGAAATGTTTCAAGTCTCAACATTAAATCCGGATAAGTTGCCAAAAGTTGATGGAAAAATTGATTATAAAAAAGATTTCTTTGGTAAGAAAACGGGTCTTACTGTTAGTGGACAATTAGAAGCTGAGGCATTTGCTTTTGGATTCCGTGATGTTTATACTTTTGGACCAACTTTTAGAGCAGAGAATTCTAATACCTTAAGACATGCTAGTGAGTTCTGGATGATTGAGCCGGAAATCTGCTTTGCAGATTTAAATGATGATATGGATTTAGCAGAAGCGATGTTAGTTTCAGTTGTTAAATATGTTTTAGAACATGCTAAAGAAGAAATTGATTTTTTAAATCAGTTTGTTGATCAAACACTTAAGGCTAAATTAGAGAAAGTAGTTTCAAAGCCTTTTAAAAGAATAACGCACAAAGAGGCAATAGATATTCTTTTAAAATGTGGTGTTAAATTTGAAAATAAGCCAGACTATAACAATGATTTAAATACGGAACATGAAAAATATTTAACAGAAAAACATTTTGATTTGCCGGTTTTTGTTACTGACTGGCCAAAAGATATCAAAGCTTTCTATATGCGGGAAAATGATGATGGTAAAACAGTAGCCGCAATGGATCTTTTAGTTCCGGGAAGCGGAGAACTGATTGGCGGATCTCAACGTGAAGAAAGAATTGATCGTTTAGTTAAGCGAATGGAAGAAAAAGGAATTAAAGCTGAAGGACTCGAATGGTATTTAGACTTAAGAAGATATGGTGGTTGTCCACATGCTGGATTCGGGATTGGATTTGAGCGTTTGGTCATGTATTTAACGGGCATCGAAAATATTCGTGATGTTATTCCTTTTCCGCGTACTCCAAAAACTTGTGATATCTAAAAAAGGCTAAATAAAGCCTTTTTTCAACTAATATTGGTGAGATTTAATGAAGAAAAAAATACTCATCAATGAAATTATTGTCGGATTAATTATAGGATTAGACTGAAACTTAAAAAGAAAAGGCTAAAACTTTAAAAAAGGAGCTTAACATGCCATTGATACTTTCAAAAACAGGTGAATTTTTATTAGAAGAAAAGCGATCCAAGTTTTTGGCTTTTTGTGTTCCGGTTTTCACTGAGGAAGAAGCGCTTCAAATACTAAATAAAATTCGCTTTGAACATGGCACAGCGAGTCACAATTGTTATGCTTATCAGATAAATGGCGGAACTATAAGGTTTAGTGATGACGGTGAACCACAAGGTACAGCTGGATTGCCGATTTTAAATGTTTTTCAAAAACAAGGAATAGTTAACTTTATTTGCATCATAACTCGTTATTATGGCGGTATTCAATTAGGGGCTGGCGGTTTAGTTAGAGCCTATACAAAAGCGACAATTGGCGCAATTGAAGCTGCTGGGTCGGAAGAGTTGATTATTAGAAAAGAATTTATCGTGAAGTGTAACTATAATAACTTAGATAAAATTAAATATCAATTTGCCAAGAATAATGTTAAAATCTTGAATACTGTATTTTCAAATGATTGTGAGCTAAAAGTAAGTGTTGAAGAGAATTATATTGAAAACTTTATAAATAATGATTTATATAGCGTTGAAGTGCATTAGTTATAAATCTTTTATCTATTTGCTTGATTAATTTAAAGTAATATATTATAATAAATTTAATAAGAACAGGGGCTGATGTCCCTTATAAGAAATTACAGTGTTACCTGTAATCTTATGGGCGTTGTTAGATTCCTCAAACTTTGAATTAATTTATCGTCGTTATACGATGAAAATAAAAATTCTTAATGAATAAAAAACCTCCTAATTTAGGAGGTAGAGTTGTAAGCACAGATAAGTAAGATAAGCTAACCATAACAATACTGGTAATAAAAGATAAGATAATCTTTTATTATAAAGGAAAGTTTCGATAAAGAGAATAAAAATGGCTGTGAAGGCAAATAACATAGCCGCAAAACCTAAATAAAGATTATTTCCGAAAAATAGTGGCTGGAAAATAAAAATGAAGATGTAATTCAGGAAAATAAGTAAATAAGAAAACTTTGTCTTTGTATTATAGCCATATTTATCAATCAGCCAAGTAAAGAAAACACTTATTAAGACGCTCATTGCTAGAAAGCCAATTAGATAAACAACCATTGGGGGCGCCAGAAGCGGTTTGTTTAATCCTTCATAAAATAGTCTGTCAGCGTTAAACAAGAACCCAGCAAGTAAATATAAGCCGAGAATGACGGCAAATCTAAGTATATTAATTTTTTTCTGTAACAAAACAAAACACCCTTTCACATTAATTAGTATGCGAATAATTTTATTTTATGATAATAAGGAGGCGGCAGTTTATGGTTGATTTACATTTACACACAAATTTTAGTGATGGCGAAGATAACTGCCTGATACTAATTGATAAATTAAAGGCAATGCACATCACTGCTTTTTCGATAACAGACCATGATACAATTGAAGGTAATAAAGAAATTAATAAGTTTGATCTTCAAGGTTTAAGTTTTATCAGTGGTGTTGAGGTATCTTCGATATTTAAAGGCATTCAGTGCCATCTTTTAGGTTATGATTTTGATATTGTTCATCCAGAAATCGAAAAATTAATGAAAAAAGCTAAAGATAATCGTCAGAAAAAAATTGATTCAGTTTTAGATTATTTAAATAATGCTTTTCAAATAACTTTTACAGAAAAAGAAATCGCAGGGCTTAGAGCACTTCCAAATTGTGGACGGCCTCACTTCGCTAAAGTTATGATTAATAAAGGTTACGGTCAGACAATAACAGAAATTTTTGATAAATATCTAAACAAGTTTAAAAGCCCTGATTTAAAAATTCAGGCTGTTGAAGTAATCAAAGCGATAAAAGAAGCTGGTGGTATTGTTTCTTTGGCACATCCGCTTGAAGTGATTCGGGAAAATAAAATAACAGCCAAAGAGTTAGATAACTTAATCAAAGAATTAAAAAATATCGGACTTGAGGCGCTTGAATGTTACCATTCAGTGCATGATGAAGAACATACCAATTATTACCTTGAGCTGGCAGAAAACTTAGGATTAGCGGTTTCTGGAGGTAGTGATTATCATGGGGACGCTAAGCCGAATGTTAAACTAGGAAAGCTGAATATAACAAGCGATCAACTTTCCATCTTTAAGCTTTTTAGAGGTGTTAAGAAATGATTGAAACTAATGGTTGCGTTAGAGCAATTTTAAGTAACCCGCGTAAGAAGGCTCCTTTTATCCGAATGGAGATAAAAAAAATCCGCTTTAAAACGGAATTTCTCCTTAATATCGCTTCTTATACAAGAACGCAGGTTTTTCATCAAAATATTAAAGAGGAAAGTCTTCAGGAGTTTATCGAAAAAGAATTTGTTCATTTTAAACAACTAGATCTTTGGACAGATAGTCGACATTTTATTTATTTAAGTAGTAAAAATCATACAATCACAAGAAGAGTTAAAATGCCTGAAACAAAAGTTTCTGTCACAGAACATAATCGTGTGAAACAATACTTACTACCAGAAGGAACAATAATCCCGCCTTTAATTGATTTAGGAATATTTGATAAAGATTTGAAAGTTGTAAAAAAGCATTATGCTAAATATAAGCAGATAAATCGCTTTTTAGAATTTATTGAGGAAGTAATCAAAGAAGAACAGAATCTGAATATTGTAGACTTTGGCTGTGGCTCCTCTTATTTGACTTTTATTGTTTATTATTATCTGACAGAAATAAAGAAAGTTAAAGTAAAGATGACGGGTTTAGATTTAAAAGCCGATGTTATCGATAAATGTATAAAAATTAAAGAAAAATATAATTATAAAGACCTTGATTTTCGTTGCCAGGACATTAAAGATTTTCAGACAGAAGAAAAAGTAGATATGCTTATCAGTCTTCATGCTTGCGATATCGCCACTGATTATTGTTTATATAATGCTATAAAATTAAACATCCGCTATATTTTGGCAGTGCCTTGTTGCCACAAAGAAGTAAATAAGCAAATTTCTGGGAATGAATTAGCCGCAATAATGCGTCATGGTTTAGTTAAAGATCGCTTTGCAAGCCTTTTAACTGATACAATCCGCGAACGAATTTTAAGATATTATGGTTATCAAACGAATATGCTGGAATTTGTTAGTTATGAAGATACTCCTAAAAATCTATTAATCAGAGCGGTTAAAAACGGACAAACTCAACCGAAAGCGTTAGAAGAAATAAGAGAGCTAGTAGAAAAATTTAAGATTAACCCTAAATTGCTTGTGCTTTTTGGGATTGCATAATTAAGAAACATCGACATAAAATAATTATTGGAGGAAAATACATGCCCAAAATTGAATGTCTAATCATTGGCAAAGGCCCAGCAGGTATAAGTCTGGCGATATATCTTAAGCGGGCAGGTTTTAATTGTTTAGTTATCGGAAAAGATTATGGCGCTTTAGCTGAAGCGGAAACCGTGGCTAACTATTATGGCTTGCCAGAACCGATTTCTGGAGAGGAGCTAATTGAAAGAGGAATTTTACAAGCGCAAAATCTCGGCATTGAAATAAGAACGGATGAAGTTCTAAATATTGTTGATATGGTGACGCATTTTGAAGTTAAACTTTTAGACCAGGTTGTTTCTGCTAAAACAGTAGTAATGGCTTTAGGCAAAAAAAGAGAGAGGTTAAAGATTAAAGGCTTTGAAGAATTCATTGGTAAAGGCATAAGTTTCTGCGCAACTTGTGATGGTTTCTTTTATAGAGGAAAAAAACTTGCGGTTATTGGTAGCCGTGATTATGCATTAAGTGAATACGAGGAACTAACTAGTTTTTCTCAAGATTTAACACTATTTACTAATGGAGAAGTAGCGGAATTCAGAAATAATAATGTTGAGTTAAAACTTAATAATGAAAAAATTATCGAAATAAAAGGCGATGTTCGGGTAAAAGAGATTCTGACGGAAAGAACAAGCTATTCTGTTGAAGGCATATTTGTCGCTTTAAAGTCAGCCGGACCTTTAGAGTTTGCTAAAAAGCTTGGGGTATTGACTGAAAATAATTTTTTAGTCGTTAATCAAGATTATATGACTAATATTAAAGGCATCTTTGCGATTGGCGATTGCATTGGTGGTTTACCGCAAATTGCTAAGGCAGTCGCCGATGGCGCAATCGCTTCAAAAGGAATAATAAATTATTTAAAAACAAAGGAGAATAAAAAATGACAAACGTAACAAAAGAAAATTTTAAAGAAGAAGTGCTTGATTCAGACGTTAAAGTTTTAGTTGATTTCTGGGCACCATGGTGTGGACCTTGCAGAGCAATTGCGCCGATGCTTGAGGAACTGGCCGAATTTGCTGGTGAGAAAGCAAAAGTTGTAAAGCTGAATGTTGATGATGCTAATGAGCTGGCGTTTACCTACAATGTTTCCAGTATTCCAACTTTAATTGTTTTTGACAAAGGAAAGGTTGAATCAGTAACAGTAGGCATGCGCCCACTAGAGGATTTGAAAAAGCTTTTGGCACTTTAAAAAGAATAATTTGCTAAATTAAAGTTTATTAGCGCCCCTTAAAGGGGCGTTTTATATTTTATTTGTTAGGAATTTTATTTTCATCTTATAACAATATTTATAATTTATATGTGTATATTTACACGCACATATACGAGAATTTTT
Source organism: Erysipelotrichales bacterium (assembly GCA_009784525.1). Classification (GTDB taxonomy): domain Bacteria; phylum Bacillota_I; class Bacilli_A; order Acholeplasmatales; family WRBM01; genus WRBM01. The sequence goes on from WRBM01000040.1 coordinate 17,748, forward strand.
CTCAAATTTAACCCTAAAACCATAGTTTTATTCCGGAAA
>WRBM01000041.1 GCA_009784525.1 Erysipelotrichales bacterium
ACGATACCTTCTCGTTTTAAGAAGTCGATTACTTTGAGTCCGGATTTTTCCTGTTTCTTTTTTAGTGTTAGATATTTGTTTTTCATTGTATTCCTCTTTTCGAGGAATATTATACTTGATTTAGTTGTCGGTTAAAAGGTTTGAAAAATGTCACGCTTACATTAGCTCTTTTAATTAATCTTTTAAACAACCCAAAGGAACAACTAAAACGCCATCAGGTCTTTTATAAGCAGTTGGTGCACCAGTAAGAATCATTAAAAAACTTGGCTCACTCATTTTTTCTGTATTAACTTTTTCCTTAAATTTGATTAAATTTTTAGCAGCTTGATCTATTTGGTTTCCACCAAGTTTTATTTCGATTGCGCCCCATCTGCCATCAATAAGATGAACTATCGCGTCAACTTCTAAACCATCTTTATCCCGATAATGATAAACTTCTCCATTAATACTTTGAGCATAAATTCTTAAGTCGCGACCGCATAATGATTCAAACAAAAAGCCAAATGTATTTAAATCGGCAATTAAATCATTAGGTTTGGCACCAAGTGCAAAGGCCGCAAGCGATGGATCTATAAATTGTCTTTTGGAAGCTGAACGAATTACTGACTTTGATCTTAATTTCGGAGACCAAGCAATAATGTCTTCTAAAACATATAATTTATTAAAAGCCAGAATGTATGAATAAAGAGTAGGTCTCGTAATTGTCTCATCATTTTCAGTAAGATCTGCAAGCAAGGTACTATCTGTCGCAAAAGTAGAAATATTTCTGGCGTATGTTCTTAAAATGGCTTGCGCTCGTAGTGTATTTCTTTTTATACCATCAATTTCCGCAATATCTTCACTTGTTAAAGACTTAAAGTAGTCCGCTATTAAAGTTAAAGCTTGTGTTGGTCTCATTACAGACTCAGGCCATCCGCCCCGACATGTAATAAAAGCTAACTCTTCTAAAGAAACTTTTGCCTTTCCAGAAATCATATCTTTTCCATCAAACATCTCTTTAAGTGATACTTCACCTGTTGATTCTAAAGACTCCCAAAGGCTCATTGGTCGCATAGTTATTTTAGCAATACGTCCTATTCCTGTATGTCTAGCTTTGTTTTCAATAGGTTTGGAGGAACCTGTTAATATATACTTTCCTACTCCGGATGTTTCGTCGATATCTAACCGAATAAAATCCCATAAATCTGGCATCTTTTGCCATTCATCAAACATTAAGGGCTTATCTCCCGCAAGCAGTAACTCTCGACTTGTTGTCGCAAAATTTGAATATTGATTAAAAGTAATAGGATCTTGTAATTTAACTACTTTTTTAGCAAAAGTTTCTCCTGTAGTTGACTTACCACACCATTTTGGTCCTTCTATCGCAACACAACCGATGGCGTCTAACTCTCTTTTTATGGTTATATCAATTAATCTTTCAAGATATTGTTTCATAAACATCACCATTAGTAATTATACATTGTTTTTCCAAAAAAATCAATATTATTTTACAAAATGGCGAACTTTCATTTTACAAAATGGCGAACTTTCATTTTACAAAATGGCGAAAATGAAAAGGAACATCAGCTCCTTTTTATCCCTTTTCTATATCCGGCGTAGCTATTTTCAACTCTTTTTTGTTCGCTCACTTCTCTCAAAACTAGGAAAACAAATCATTTAAATCAAAAATACGGGCGTACTTTTCTTTTACTTCAGTCGTAAAGCCACTTTTAGAAAATGCACCTATCCCTTTAACAGTAAAGTCATTAATTTTCTGAGACTTATTTTCAAGGTCAAACATAATATGAATATCAACCTTGCTGTTTGTCCATTTACACTCATAGATTATATAGTCCTTTAATGTTTTTGTGCAAATATCTATTTCAATTTGTATACTTGATTTATTGTCATTTAGCCAATAATGACCTATATCAATTACTTTTTCACTTGATTCAACTATCTTATTCCTCTTAATTAAATACTGGATACATATATCTTCAAAGATTAGTGATACATATTCATCTAGCCTTTGCTCGATAAAAATATCATAAAAGTCATCAGGATTAAGTAAATTATGAGATGTCCGATTTTCCTCTAAAAACGTGTAAACAAAATTTACTAGATTATTTTTAATTTTATAGATAGTCCTGCGTTTCGAACTTGCTTTGAATGCAAATTCTTTTTTGATAAGTTCCATTTCAATTAAAGGCTTCAAATATGTTGAGGTTTTTGCCGTATCGTTAATATGAGATAATTGACTAATATCATTTAGTTTTGTTTTACCATTAGCGACAACTTGAAGAATTGAAGAATATACAGATTTTTTTCTAAATTCGCTTTGAAAAAGAAAATCCAGTTCATTCTCTAATGATGCATGCGGTCTAATAAAAATATTTATAATATTTTCTTTTAATGTTTTTGAATCATCAAATAACTGAAGATAATATGGTATACCTCCGCATAGTGCATAAATCCTAATTTTATCTTCATACGAAAACTTTGGGAAAAATAATGAAGCATCAAGATAGTCAAATTCTTTTAGTTTCAAGGCAAAAGTTTTTCTGGCATAAAGCGGCTTTTTATACGCAAGCATATCTTCAACCATGCCAACATGGCTGCCGGAAATTATTAATTTCAACATAGAATCATTTCTATATTTATCAATAGCATTTTGCAATTCACTCAATATTGCTTTATTATTAGATACTAAATAAGTAAACTCATCAATAATCAATATCATTTTTGTTTTTATCGTCTCAAATACATAAGTCATCATATCAGAAAATGAAGAAAACTTAATATGTGAATTGCCTGTAATTTTACTTATTTCGTTTGCGAACAAATTCAAATTGAATTCTATTTTCTTTTCATTCGCAACTAAATATATTGCATTTTTCTTTTGAATAAATTCTTTTAATAAAGTTGACTTACCTATTCTGCGTCTGCCATAAATAATGCCAAATTCAAAATTTGAAGAAGCATATATTTCTTCAAGACGCTTAATTTCACTAATCCTACCGATAAAATTTCTCTTATTCAAGTACATCACCTCTTTTATTAAAACATGATTTACTAAATCTTGTTTTAGTAATAATAGTATACGCGATTTAACGATAAAAATCAATAGGAAAATTAAAAAAGCTTTTTTTGAATTTTCCTATTGACATTTTAATAGTTAACTAATGAATAAAAGAGGCTGTTCCTTATAAAATGAGCTCAACTAATACTTATGTTGTTCAAGGCAATGAAGTAACTCCAATTTGCCTTTTGGTATCAGTGAGCTAATTTAAATATGAGAAATTAACTTTGCATGATCAAGATTTAATCCAAACATAAAGAGCCGCAACAAATTGTTTGTGATATTTTTACCTTAGTAAATCGCAAACCAAATAATTCTATTAAAGACAATATGACAATCGTTGTTTTAAAGGCTAATAAGATATTAGAAACAAACTTTTTAACTCCAGTTTGTATGACCACCTGCAGATATAACTTTATTTTCTTTAAAGGTAACCGTGCGATTTATGACCCAACCTCTTAAAACGATTCTACTCCATGTACAAGTCATTATACCATTTCCATGTGTTACTGATGTAGGTCTTCCTAAAAGATTAGCAACTTGACGATAAGTCATACCTATTTTAATAGCTCCCGCTTTTTAGTGAAAATATATGCCCTAATAGCAAAAAACATTATTACGCCAACCGCAAAAATAATCATGGAAATTCCAAAGATTAGTTCTGCTTGTATCGATAAGAATAAGTCCATATATTTCTCTCTCCCTAAAAATCATATCATATAATTATTATATCATATATAATACATTTAAGATACCTTTTTCAGAATAATAAAAAGGCACGGATTAGAAAACGTCAAAACAGAAACTATGTTAATAGCTATAGGTTTTATTCTTCTGAAACATCATCGGAAGAGATATAGAGAACCGATAACTGCTTAAAATCGGAATAAAAGAAAAAGGAAGCCGTAAACTATTCAGCGTTTATTTTTAACTCTAAATAATTAGAGCCCCTAATCTTATTAGTCACTTGACACTACTATTAAAACCACGCCTTTATGAACATTTATTATAGCCTCAGCTTCTATTATCTCATTACTAATTCCTATTGGATTTTCTTTAGCAAGAAATGTATTATCTAATGGATATTTCACGCCTTTAGCACTAATCATTGAATTATCAGAAAAGCTAAATACAGATAGATATTTTTTAGTTTTTAAAAGCTTAATTTCACCACTAACAATAAATACTTCGTTTTTCTCATCAATAAGTTTGGCTTTTATATTTTGCTTGCGTAAAAATTCAAGGATTAAAATATTTGCGTAGCTATGATCAAAACGCCCGCCTAATCCACCTAAGATGATAATTTCTTTAAAGCCAAGCTTAAGTGCTTCCTTAACAGCTATAAAGGTGTCTGTCTCATCTTTTTCAGCTGGAAAAGTGATTTTTTTTTCATTAATCAATTCTTGGTTAATTGTATCGAAATCACCAAGCACAAGATTACATTTAAATCCTGCTTGTCTGGCTAAAATTGCTCCTTTATCGCAACCAATTAAATAATCTGTTTCTTGTTTTTTATAGAATAACTCTATTTTACCTTCTATAAAACCAGTAAATATAATCGCTCTCATTATGAATAAAAAACATTGTAGATAGCTTTGATGGCTTTATTTAAATCAGTGGTCGCTATTCCTACCATCAAACTGACGCCAAAGGCTGACTGCGATAAAATTTTAACATTTATTTCAGCTGTTTCCAAGGCTTTAGATACTTTAGCAAATGCATAGTCTTTCATTGCATATTCACCAACAACCATAATAACTGCTAAATCCTTATCGATAGCCGCATGATCAACTTTGAGTTCTTCCTTCAAACGAAACAAAAGTTTTTCTTCAATCGATGGATTCAACTGATCTGAATCAATAATGACTGATATATTATCAATACCAGAAGGGGTATGATCAAAAGAAATATGCTCATCTTCTAAGATTTGTAATAGTTTACGACCAAAACCGATTTCTCTGTTCATCAGGTATTTACTAAGATAAATACTCGCAAAACCCTTTTGTCCAGCAATACCTGATAAAGTCTTTGTTTCATTTTTGTATTCCGGCAAAATCATCGTTCCTGGCATGTTCGGATTATTAGTATTTTTAATAATAATCGGAATTCCTTTTTTATGAATCGGCTCTAGAGTTTCTTCATGTAAAACTGTAAAACCAGCATAAGAAAGCTCACGCATTTCCCGATAGGTAATTTCTGCAATCGCTAAAGGCTTTTTGATAATCTTCGGATCTGCGACATAGACACTATCAACGTCTGTATAATTCTCATAAATCTCTGCATCGACAGCCGCACTAATAATCGAACCAGTTATATCAGAACCACCACGCGCAAAAGTCACTACTTCACCGGCTTCATTAAAACCGAAAAAGCCTGGGATAACGCCAATTGTTTTAATATCCTTTAATACGCTTAATGCTTTATAGGAAGTTGGTAAAAGTCTGGCATTTCCTGGTTGGTCCGATAACAACATTCCAATCGTCCAAGGGTTAATATATTCACTTTCTTGCTTTAAACTTTTTAAGTATTCCGCTAACACTTTCGCGGCTAAATCCTCACCTGTAGCTTTAATTAAATCCATAAATTTAGGCGCTCCAATTGAGCTTTTTTTAATTCTTTCCTTTAAATCATTTTCAATATCTAAAACAAAGTTAGCGCTTAGACTCAAACCATGGATAATTTCTTTAAAACGAGTAATAATTTTGTCTAAACAAAGCTGATAATCAGTCATTCCTAATACTTGATTAGCTAATTGAATTAATAAATCAGTAACTTTTTCATCTTCCGGATAACGCTTGCCTGGCGCCGAAACTATAATTAAGCGCCTAGCTGGATCACTAAGAATAATTGCGGTAATTTTTTTAATTTGCTCGGCCGAAGCCATTGAACTTCCACCAAATTTACAAACTTTCATCTATAACAAAACCTTTCTTAGTTCTTCCGGCGATTTTGCGGAAAGATAAGCTAAAGGTACATCAAAAACGGTTTTACAACCAAAGTCTTTGGCCTTGCTTAATTTATATACAGCTCTAGCATAACAAACTACTACACTAGCTGTAAATTCCGGATTGCTGTCTAAACGCAAAGCAAATTCCAGCAAATGCTTATTTTCTGCTTTTTCACCAGTGATACCATTATGGATAACAAAGCCACCATGCGGCATTTTATTATGATTTTTATGATAATCAGTTTCACTGATAAAATTCACTTCTGTATCGTAATCCGCAAAATAAGCTGGCATTGTTTTGATTTCTTGTTCGATTCTAACTTGTTCATCAATTGATTCCGTAACAACAAAACAAACACGCCGATGTTTTTCTTTAGTCGAGAAATTTTTAGAAGTTCCGCTTCTGACTGCTTCTAAAGTCTCTTTAACAGGAACAGTATATTGGCAAGCGTACTTTACGCCTTTAACTTTTCTGATCGCATCGCTATGGCCTTGACTGACACCATCACCCCAAAAAGTGTAATGATTACCAACTGGCAAAATGCTTTCAAATAATAACCGGTTAATCGAAAATAAACCAGGATCCCAACCGGAAGAAATTAGTCCAGTATTATTATTAGCTTTTAAAATCTCATCTAGTTCCTGATAATATCTGGGAATATCAGAATGAGTATCAAAGCTATCGACAAAACAAAAATCTTTAGCGATTAATGGTGCTTGAACTGGTAAGTCCGATTTTGAGCCACCGCATAAAATCATCACATCAATTAATCCTTTGTAAGCTAAAATATTATCGATATGATCCTTTTTAACCGAATTATCGACTAATTCAAGGGTTTTTGGATCACGTCTAGTAAATACCGCAATCAATTCAAAATCCGGATTTTGTTTTAGTGAAAGTTCAACTCCTCTTCCTAAATTCCCATAACCAACTATCCCCACTTTAATCATCATTAAATTCTCCTTCAAATAAACTATCCGCTGTGTAAAAGCCTGCTAGTTGTTGTTTTGTAAAAAAAGCTGCTCTTAAAGCCCCTGTCGCAAAAATATTTCTAGATATAGCCAGATGTTTAAGTTCAATAACTTCATCATCACTAATATAAAGAATTTCATGTTCGCCAGTTAAATGACCACCTCTAACTGCATGAATACCAATTTCTTTTTCTTGCCTTAATCCTGTATTATTACGATTTAAATTAAGCTTAGTGTCTTTTAGCTCTTGAGCAATGCTTTCATAAAGCATTAATGCTGTTCCGCTTGGCGCATCTTTCTTTTCCCGATGATGACGCTCAACAATCTCAATATCAAAATCTTTGAAATAGTTTGCGGCTTTTTTTACTAGGCGCTTAAATAATAAAACATTAAAGGCTAAATTAGGCGCAAAAAAAACAGGAACTTTTTCGCTTGTTGATTTAATCATTGACTTTAATCGATCGTTTAAAGCTGTCTGAGCAATCACAATCGGAAGTTTCTTTATTTCACAGTAACTTAAAAGCGCAGGCAAAATCTCTGGTCCGGAAAAGTCAATGATTACATCTGCTTGTTCTTTAACATCATTAATCTTTGAATAAATAGGGTATTCGCAGTTAAAGCTTTCGATATCTACCCCAGCAACAATCTGAAATTCAGGCTTTTTTAAAGCTAAGGCACTAACTGCCTGTCCCATCCTGCCCGAAGCACCAACAAGAATTATTTTTGTCATTTTAACTCCTTTAAAGCCTTAATAAGACCACTTTCATATTGACTAGCTAGTGGTACTAAAGGCATTCTTAAAATATTTTCACACAACCCTAAATGACTTAAAGCAAATTTCACTGGAATTGGATTAGTCTCTATAAATAAATTTTCAATTAAATTATTAAATTTTCCTTGAATTTCTTGAGCCTTAATTTTATTAAAATCGAAAAAATTCTGGCAAATATTTTCTGTCTCTTGAGGTAAAACATTAGACAAAACAGAAATAACCCCTTCTCCTCCTAATTCTAAAACAGCGTTAATCTGATCATCATTTCCACTATAAACCGCAAAATCTGGGCAAGTTTGCTTTAACTCTTTAATTAAAGCTAAATCACCACTAGCTTCTTTTGTGCCATAAATATTAGGATGTTTAGATAAAGTCTGATAAACAGCCAACGGTATTGTCATACCTGTTCTGCCTGGGACATTATAAAGAATGACTGGTTTTTTTAGATTATCAGCTAAATAAGTAAAATGTTTGATTAATCCTGTTTCTGAAGTTCGGTTATAGTAAGGTGTAACAATCAATAAAGCATCAACACCAAGCGCTACAGCTTTTTTAGAAAACTCTAGGCATTCCTCTGTATTATTACGACCTGTTCCACAAATTATAGTTGCTCTTTTATTGACTTTAGCCAAAACAAAAGAAATAATCTCTAGCATTTCTGCTTCTTTTAAAGTAGGGTACTCGCTAGTTGTTCCTAAGATCGTTAGAGATTTAATACCGTTATTGAGTTGTCTTTCTAATAAAACTTCTAAAGCTTGATAATCAACGGAAAGATCTTTTTTAAAAGGGGTAATAAGCGCTGTTGAACAGCCTTTAAAAATTATTTTTTTCATTATTTACTCCTAAATATAATTTTCTGCGCACAAAAGTTCAGCCAATAAAACCGCACCACCTGCCGCACCTCTTAAGGTATTATGGGAAAGTCCGACAAAACTAACAGTATAAGCATCAATTTGCTTTAAACGACCACAACTTATTGTCATACCTGCTTCTAAATCGCGATGCAATTTAGTTTGCGGAAAATTTTCTTCCTCAAAATACTGAATGAATTTTTTTGGAGCTGAAGGCAGATTTAGATTAATATTCTTTTTCCAATTATCTTTGATCGTTTCAATATCGATTTTTTTCTTAAAGCGAATCTTAACGCTTGCCATATGTCCATCAGTAACTGGTACACGGATACAAGTCGCATGAATCGGAATATTAGTTGCGTTCTTGATTATTGAATCTTCTAATTTGCCCCAAATTTTTAACGGTTCTGTTTCGGATTTAGCTTCTTCACCGCCAATAAAAGGAATAACATTATCCACCATTTCTGGCCAAGAGTTAAAATCCTTACCAGCACCACTGATTGCCTGAAGAGTAGTTATCGTCATTTCTTCAATACCGTAATCAAGAAAAGGATCCACTAAAGGCACATAACTTTGAATCGAACAATTTGACTTTGCTGCGATAAAACCTTTTTTTGTGCCTAATCTCTTTCTTTGAGCTGGAATTATCTTTAGATGTTCAGGGTTCACTTCCGGAATAATCATTGGCACGTCGCTAACCATGCGGTTAGCACTATTATTCGAAACAACGGGAACATCATATTTAGCATATAACTCTTCTAAAGCTTTTGTGTCATCTTTTGGCATATCAACAGCACAAAAAATAAAATCAACAGCTCTTGCGATTTTTGCACAGTCAGCTGTCGCGTCCAAGACAAGAAGTTCTTGATATTTTTCTGGCAAGGCTTTTTCCATACGCCAGCGATTTCCAACAGCGTCCTTATATTTTTTCCCACTTGAATTTTTACTGGCAGCTAAAAACTTGACATCAAACCAAGGGTGATTTTCTAATAGTAATAAAAAGCGTTGGCCGACCATTCCTGTCGCGCCGATAAGGGCTACATTTTTTTTCATCATTTTCTCCATTTTAAAAATATTATTATTAATAATATTATAACATAGCCTAAAAATTTTGCAAAGAAAAAGCGCATTCTTAAGAATGCACTAAGCTAATATTTTCTTTTTTCTAAAGTTTCAATAAACCAATGAATAATTGGGATTGACAAGAAAATTAACCAGGCTGGATGCCAAATGTCAAAATAAGTGCCAAGCAAAATATAAATTATAAAGATAATGATGGGCACTACTCGATTTAAATCTTTAATTCTTTTTCTACGTCTGATTCTTAAGAAAGTGCTGATAACAGGAATCATCAAGAATAATAACCAAGCTGGATGCCAGGCATCAAATGCTATCCCTAATATCAGAAATAAAATAGTCATCGTGACACTAATAAGCGTTAAATGACTTCTCTTTTCCTTAATCAGAAAAACAGAATGAACTAAAGGAAAAACTAAAAATACCAACCATGCTGGATGCCAGGCATCAAAGGCAATCCCCATAAATAAGAAAACTAATACAGCTAAAGGTATAACTGGAAAGCTTACCCAAATACTACTTTTTCGAACAGGCGGCAATGGTTGTTTTTCATCTTCAAAGAAATCCTCATCAAAGAAATCTTCTTCGTCCTCATCGTCTTCATCATTCATTATAGGGTCAAGTTCTTTTGGATGTTTTGATTCCGCAATAAATTCATTATTTAAGGGCTTAAAAGCTACTACACTATCTTCGGCTATCTTTGCTTCTTCGCTATTTATTTTTATATTAACGAGTTCGTCAAGCGATATTTGGTAAATCCGGGCTAAAGCAATTAAGTTATCTGTATCTGGTGAGGCTTCACCGCGTTCCCATTTACTTACTGCCTGTCGGCTTATTGATAGTTTATCCGCTAATTCTTCCTGAGAAAGATTTTCTCTTTTACGTAACTCTACTAATCTATTCGCAAATTCAATATTCATATTTTTTATATCCTTCCATAACTAAAATTATATTCAATTATGATAAATTTTGTAAGAAACCAGTGATTGATTGCCCGCAACTTTAGGTTGCATGACAACAAGTCCTTCAAAAGAATAATACGTTTTAATCTTTCAGTTGAGCCAAAAAATAATTATGATGCTTTGCTTTTTTAGTTTGCCCAAAATTTTTAAAAATTTACATCAACTTATTTTTTTACTTAATGCCTTTTCTAATTTTCTGATATTAAATCTATCAAGTTTATTATTAATCTCCCGAATATATCTTTCTGTAATTTTATCGCAAGATTCATCGATATCATTTGCGGCTTTCTTAATGCTTACTGCTGTTTTTCTTAAAGACTCAATTTCCTTGACTAAAGACTCTAAAGGTTTTTCTAAATAGGAATTTTTAAGTTTATCAAATTCTTCTAACAATTCTAAGGTATCAATTAAAGCAATCTTCTCTTGTTCAATATTCAGTAATAAATCTTTAAACCTTGTGGTTAGAGATACTAGCATATTTAAGAAGGTCATCATATATGCCGGTCTTACGACATACATATCGGAATAATTGGGCACTTTAAAAATAGGCGCAATATTCGGTTTGTCAAGTTCTAAGTTACTCACAAGAAGCGCATATTTTGCGCCTTTTTTAAGGCGATTTTTATCTAACTGATTATAGAAGTCTTCGTTTTTCTTTTTATTAACTGTATCCGGATTTTCATCTTTCATCTCTAGACAAACTGATGTTAAAAGTTCTGTCTTTTGATCACTAGCAAAAATCTTAAACAAAAAGTCAGCTTTTGAACCTTTAGCGTCACCATCAAATTTCACAACAAGGTTATCTTTTTCCCAGATGCAATTTAAAAGTCCATTTTGCATATATGTACTGATTTCACCATCACACCAAGCTTCTAAGTCTTCTCCGGTTTGTTTAACATTTTTAATTGATTTCTGAAAATTAAGTTCATTGATTTTTTGATCTTTTTCCCGAAGTTTTGTTTCGTATTCATTTTTAAGGTTCTGAAACTCAACTTCACTCCTTGACTGAAGGACTTTGATTGATGCTTCAGTTTCCGTAGTTATTTGTTTGATTGCATTAGCCTTTTCATTATTTAAATTATTGATTTGTTCTTTAAGTTGATATATCTGATTTTGAAAGCGACTCTCCAAATCTTTTTCTTTTAATTTGATTTCTTTTTCACTACTTGACTTAAGAACTTCGATTTCTTGTTTATATGTCGCAATCTGGGCACTGAACTTTTTCTCGATATCATTTTCTTTGCGAATAAGTTCCGTTTCATTACTTTTTTTATTTAGTTCCAATTCACTTAAAAGTTTATCATATTGTCCTTTAGACTGGTTAAGTTGATTGCTTAACAGTTTTTCGCTTTCAGCTTTAAGCTTTTGTTCTAATGCTGAAAAGCGTTCTTGAAATACTTTTTCCTTGCCGTCATCTATTAGTTTTTGGATGTGATCGTAATTTAATTCTTGAAGGGTGGTCAAATCAATTAAATCGCCTTTTTTAGCATCTTCTAATAAGACTAACGTATTTTGATTTTCAATTTTAGTCTGAATTTTTTTCATTGAATTTACTCCTTATTTTCAAAACGAGTTTTCAAAAACTCATAATAACCTTTATTAGATTTATCGCCTGTATTTTCTTCAAATAGGCAAAACGGCAAGCTATCTGTATTTTTATGCTTTTTAAGACAAACACAGCATTTACCATGATTTTCACAAGCTGTTCTCGGGCAGCTACAATTAACTTTACATTGCATAATACCAACTCCCTTTCACTTAATTACGCTCAAGCAAAACACATGTCTCAACGTGCAAGGTATGTGGAAACATATCAACAGGAATAACTTCCTTTAAATTATAACTTTCCGCTAATACTTTTAAATCTTCCGCTAGCGTAACTGGATTACAAGAAATATAAATAATCTTTTTAGGCTTTAGCCTTATTACAGCACTCATAAAATCTTTTGTGGAACCTTCTCTTGGCGGATCCATAATAACAATATCAACTGTTTCCCGATTCATCGTCATTTCTAAGATAAACTCCGTACAATCAGCATTGTAAAAACGACAGTTCGTGATATTATTTAGTTTGCTATTTAAAATTGCGTTCTTATAAGCCTCTTTATTAACTTCTACACCAATCACTTTTTTAGCATGTCGGCTTGCGATTAAGCCGATTGTACCAATACCACAGTAAGCGTCTAATACTGTTTCATAACCTTTAAAGTCACATAGTTCAATGGCTTTATGATATAAATACTCTGTTTGTTTAGAATTAACTTGATAAAATGATTTAGAAGAAATAAAAAACTCCAAACCACAAAGTTTATCTTTAATCATACCCTTACCAAACAAGACTCTCTCCTTTGGACCAAGCACAACTGCAGTTTCGCGCTCATTGGTATTTTGAACAACAGTTTTTATCTTGGAATTTCTGGAAGTAATGTATTTGACTAAATCATTACGCGCAGGAAAGATATCAGAGCTACAAACAAAGACTACCATTATCTCACCTGTATTCTCCGCAACTTTAATTAAAACAAACTTTAGGACCCCTTTTCTTTTTCCATAAGGATCGAAAATAATTATTTTCAATTTATTAATTGCTTCACAGATAAGTTCAAGAACTTTATTACCTTCTTTGCTTTGAATTGAGCAGTTATTAATAAACACAAGTTCATTTGACTCTTCTTGAAATAAAGCAGGAACAACTAAATTATTCTTGTTATATTTAAAAGCCGCAATAATTTTATTACGATAATTAAATGGTTGGTCCATACCTTTAATTTCGCCTAAATTAAAATTATTGAAACCAGCAAACCGCAGTTTTTCCGCAACTAAATTACGCTTAAACTGGAGCTGAAAGTTATAATCAAGGTGCAACATATTACAAGCGCCACAACGATCAAAAGCTTGACAATTAGCCTTAACTCTTTCCTTAGCGGTAGTAATATAGGTTTTGACAGTTCCCTGCATAACTCTACCATTATCTTTTGTGATTGAAACAATCGCTTCTTCACCTGGAAGTAAATCTTTAACGTAAAGATTCTTAGTCTCAATCCTGACCATACCTTCTAGGTTATCCGCTAGTTTCGAGCATTTTACTCTGATTTCTTGCATAACAATCAATTCCTTATTTTAATAAATTTTATACGCAAGTATAATACGCTATTTTGTCATAAAAAGCAAGCGAAAACCAAAAAAAACACATATTTCTATATATGTGTTTTTCTAACACTATTGGTTGGCAATAACTTTTTTCAGTATTTTATCAAGTGCGCTTTGACGAACGATAATCATCCCAAAAGCTTCTGTGCTTTCTTTAACAATTTCCATTTCATTTTCATTGATTACCCGCATAAAGTTATAACAATCACTAATAATTACATATTTAACAATATTATCTTTTTGATAATCAATGTATGGTTTTATACTTTCAATCATTTCTTTACTTCTTGGTTGTTTTCCTGTACGCATTTTTTTGTTTAATTGCCAGTAATATTTACTGTTTATAACTAACTCCCCGTCAACAGGAATCATAAGATGTTTAAAAATATATAACTTTCCGTTAAACTCAAAGGACTGCTCATACATAGCGTTAATATGCTCTGTAACTTCTATCTGCTGTTCTTTGATAATATCAAAATTCGAAAGAGTTGGGATTAGCGCATAACTATCTTTATTTCTAAAGTAAATGATTATTACCGAAATTACTAAACCAATAGCTAAAACAATTAAAAATGCATGCATAAAAACACATCCTCACTATAATTATTATAGCATAAAATTGCTAATTTTCACTTTAAAGAATTAAATACCTCTAATTTCAACTTCACCAACAGCCATTTTAGCCAAAGCTGAATTAACATAATCTTCTGAGGACGGCATGCTAAATCCAACTCCTCGTTTTTTACGTCCTTCCATATTTAACTCTGAAACCACTGCTGGTGGAATCAGTTCAACAACTTTTATTCCATGTGGTTCAAGTTGTTTACGCTGAGCTAGTGAAAAAGCATGAAGCGCTGCTTTTGTCGCACAATATATTGGCATACCTGTAGCGAATTCCGCCCTAAAAGCTAATCCAGAAGAAACATTAACTATCGTCGCATTATCTTTCCCTTTTAAGAAAGGTGTAAAAAGGGCTGATAAATAAATTGGTGCTTCCAGATTGACTTTCAATTCACTTTCTCCAGCCTCTAATTCAAGAATCCCCCTACTTAAATCAATATCTCGCTGAATACCAGCATTATTAATTAAAATATTCAAATCAGGAAAATTTTCAGAAATGTAGTTAAATAAGTTAACGCGCTCTTTTGAATCAGTAACATCACACTTAAAAATCTCGATTTCCTTAAGTTCTTTTTTAGCCAACTCTAACTTTTCTGTTCTTCTGCCACAAATTATAACTTTATTATTTCGCTCAAGAAACCATTTGGCGATTGCATAACCAATACCTGTTGCGCCTCCTGTGATTAAAATTGTATTATTTTCTATTCTCATATAACATGCTCCTTTTTATAATAAGTTAATTATAACATCAAATTAAAGAAAAATTAAGACCAAAACATCAAAAAATATTGTTTTGGTCTTAATTAATTTAAGTATTACCAGTGATTCCAAACGGCTGCTGGCACAGTTGATCCAATACGCCAGAAAGTAATTGCTCTGACTTGCAATGCTACATTAGTTTCTTCTACTACATGAAACAAATTAGTATCAACAGTAAAGCCTAAATCCCAGTCTATCGGAAACATCAATCTAAGTCCTGTATCAGTCGCAAAGGTTTGATTTCCTTGAATAACTCCAGCTACAAGATTATTATTGTTAAATCTTACCCTTCTCATCTGCACTGGGAAAGTACTAGTATCAATTTCAATTCTGATTCCAGATCCAGAAGCATGCATAACTATATTAGACCAAATCGCAATTAATGTTACATCACTTGCGATGTTCCAGACGCCAGTTAAAGGAATAACTGTTGAACCATGGAACCATCCCACAAGCGTATAACCACCTCTAGTCGGGGTTGGTAAAGTATAACTTGCATTAAAGGTTACGTTACGTGTATTAGGGGTGATTGGATTTCCACCATTGACATTAAGAGTTACTACATAAACATTCGCTGTCCAAGCCGCAACTAGTGTAACGTTATTTGGAATATTCCAAGTACCCGCTACGATTGGATTACCGTTATGTAACCAACCATTTGATGTATGTCCTGTTCTTGTTGGTATTGGTAGCGTAAAGGCTTGGCCAAAAGTTACAGTTTGTGTATTAGGAATTAATGCATTTCCGCCATTAACGTTAAATGTAATTGTATAAGTGTTCGCTGTCCATGCCGCAACTAAAGTTACATCCGGTGAAATATCCCATGAAGCACCAGTTTGAGGTACAGTTGTTGCGCCATCTTGCCAGCCAGCAAACGTATGTCCTGTTCTTGTTGGTTCAGGCAATGTATAAGGTTGACCAAAAGTTACAGTTTGTGTGCTAGGATTTAAGACATTTCCGCCATTGACGTTAAATGTAATTGTATAAGTATTTGCGGTCCATGATGCGACTAATGTTACATTACTTGCTATATCCCATATTCCTGTTAAAGGAATTAAATCAGTTCCATTATACCAACCAGCAAACGTATGTCCTCTTCTTGTTGGTGTTGGTAATGTGTAGCTCAATTCAAATGTCACATCTTGTGTATTAGGTATTAATACATCTCCACCTGCCACATCAAAAGTAATTATATAGGTATTCGCTGTCCAAGTCGCTACTATTGTAATATCGTTTGCGATATTCCATGTTCCAGCTGTAAATGGATTTCCATTGTGCAACCAACCATTAAAGGTATGTCCTGTTCTCGTCGGTGTTGGTAATGTGAAACTTTGTCCAAATGTTACTGTCTGATCAGATAACGCATCGCCACCAGCCACATCAAAAGTAATTGTATAAGTATTAGCCGTCCATGTAGCTACTATTGTAATATCATTAGGAATATCCCATGTTCCAGATGTAAATGGATTGCCATTATGTAGCCAACCATCAAAAGTATGACCAGTTCTTGTTGGTGTTGGTAAAGTGAAACTTTGTCCAAACGTTACTGTCTGATCAGATAATGCATCTCCGCCATTAAC
>WRBM01000042.1 GCA_009784525.1 Erysipelotrichales bacterium
ATAGGCACATTCCCTAATAGCCATCAATATGGAACCGATACAACTTTAGTTAATCCGACAAGAGTTGGACATACATTCTTAGGTTGGTTCTTAAATGAAGATGGCACAGGAACAGTAATTACAATATTAGGCGCCAATGATTTTACAAGTGATATAATTCTTTATGCAGCATGGGCAGCTAATGACTATACAATTACTTTTGACGTAGCTGGTGGAAATGCAATTTCTAATCAAACAGTAACGTTTGGACAAAGTTTCAATTTACCGACTCCGACAAGAGAAGGTCACACCTTTAATGGTTGGCTACATAACGGAGATTCATTCACAGAAGGTACATGGAATATCGCTAGTGATGTGACATTAGTAGCGGATTGGACAGCTAACACATATACGATTACATTTGATGTAGCTGGTGGTAACACACTATCTGATCAGACAGTAACATTCGGGGAAAACTTCACATTACCAACGCCGACTAAAACCGGTCATACATTTGCTGGTTGGCTACATAATGGAAATCCATTTACAGCTGGAACATGGGATATTCCTAATGATATTACAATAGTAGCGACTTGGACAGCGAATACCTATACAATAACCTTTGATTTAGCAGGCGGAGAAGGATATTTTCCACAAGAGACGATAACTTTCGGAGATGACTTCTGGTTACCAATAGATATTCCGACAAGAGAAGGACATACCTTTACAGGTTGGCACTTAAATGGCGAGCTTTTCAATGAAGGAACATGGAATCTAACAAATGACATTACTTTAGTAGCTAATTGGGTTCCGCACACTTTTACAGTAACTTTACATTTAAATGGGGGAAGCTTAACTGTAGCAGACACAATTACAGTAACTTTTGGAGAAAGTTATGAATTACCTATCCCAACAAGAGAAGGGCATACCTTTACAGGTTGGCTAAACTATAGCGCAGCGTTTCCAACAAGTGGAACTTGGAATATCGCAGCTGGTGTAATGATTTTCATTAATGCTAGTTGGAGCGCAAATACTTATACAGTTGCATTTGATGTAAATGATGGAGATGCTTTAAATCCAAATACACAAACAGTAACATTTGGAGAGAGCTATGTTTTACCTATTCCAACTAAAACAGGTTATGAGTTTGTTGGTTGGCATCACAATGGTTATTATGTAGCATTAACAGGAACGTCTTGGCATATTTCAGGTGATGTTACATTAGTAGCGCATTGGTCATATGATACATTCGTAATTACCTTTGATGTTAATGGTGGTAATGCTTTACCATCAAATACACAGACAGTAGGATTTGGTTTAAACTATACGTTACCAACACCAACAAGAGCTGGACATACATTTCTTGGCTGGTTTAATGGTCCGGAATTAGTTGAACAGACAGGAATCTGGGATTTAGCTTCTAATACAATCTTAGTAGCGGAATGGACAGCTAATACCTATACAATTACCTTTGATGTGGCAGGTGGCGATACATTAGCGCCAATGGATGTAACTTTTGATAATAATTACAGTCTTCCGACACCAACAAAAATTGGACACATATTTACTGGCTGGTTTTATGGTGCGTTGTATGTACCTTTAAATGGCGTCTGGACTTTAGAAGGAAATATTACATTAATAGCGACTTGGGATGCAAATGAATATCTTATTAGTTTTGACGTAGCTGGCGGTGATGTGCTTTCTAATATGCCAGTGACATTTGGAGAAGCTTTCACATTACCTACTCCAACAAGAACAGGACATACCTTTAATGGTTGGTTACATGATGGAAATCCATTTGCTTTAGGCATATGGAATATTCCGAATGATATTACCTTAGTAGCGACATGGACAGCCAATACTTATACGATTACCTTTGATGTAAATCAGGGAGATATATTACTTCCTGGAACTCAAGATGTAGTATTTGAGCAATCATTTACACTACCAACGCCAACAAGAACAGGATATACATTTGCTGGCTGGTTATATAATGGAGATTCATTTACAGCTGGTATCTGGGACATTCCAAGTAATATTACATTGGTAGCGACATGGACAGCTAATAATTATACGATTAGTTTTGACGTAGCAGGTGGCGATACACTTTCAGATCAAACAGTAACATTTGATCAGCCATTTACTTTACCAACACCAACAAGAACAGGACATACATTCGCAGGTTGGTTACATGATGGAAATCCGTTTGTTGCAGGTACTTGGAATCTGACAACTGATATCACGATAGTAGCGACATGGACGGCTAATGATTACACAATTTCGTTTAATGTTGCGGGCGGCGATATACTTACTGATATGACAGTAACATTTGGACAAAGCTTCACTTTACCAACACCAACAAGAGAAGGTCATACATTTGCTGGTTGGTTATATAATGGAAACCCATTTGACTCTGGAACATGGGATATTCCTAATAATATTACGTTAATCGCAACTTGGATAGCTAATAATTATACGATCAGTTTTGACGTAGCAGGCGGCGATACACTTTCAGATCAAACAGTAACATTTGATCAGCCATTCACTTTACCAATACCAACAAGAACAGGTCATACCTTTAATGGCTGGTTGCATGATGGGAATGCATTTGATTCCGGAATCTGGAATCTATTAAACGATATTACATTAGTAGCAACATGGACAGCGAACACTTACACAATCATTTTTAACGTAGCGGGTGGCGATTATCTACCTTACCTAAGTGTAACTTTTGGAGAGACTTTCCTATTGCCAACGCCAACTAAAACAGGTTATTCATTTATTGAGTGGTTATATGATGGAAATGCATTT
This sequence comes from Erysipelotrichales bacterium, assembly GCA_009784525.1. Taxonomy (GTDB): domain Bacteria; phylum Bacillota_I; class Bacilli_A; order Acholeplasmatales; family WRBM01; genus WRBM01. The sequence continues at coordinate 2,791 of WRBM01000042.1, forward strand.
GTTTCTGGTACGTGGAATCTAACTACGAACATTACAATAGTAGCGGTTTGGGTAGCAAATATTTATAATATTACCTTTGACGTAGCAGGTGGTGATTCATTATCAGATATGACAGTGAATTTTGGTCAGTCATTTACCCTACCAATACCAACAAGAACAGGTTATATCTTTAATGGTTGGTTGCATGATGGAAATCCATTTGATTCGGGAACCTGGAATCTATTAAATGATATTACATTAGTCGCAACTTGGACAGCTAATGAATATACTATTTTCTTCAATGTTACGGGTGGCGATGCGTTATCTGATCAGACAGTAACGTTCGGACAAAGTTTCACATTACCAACGCCAACAAGAACAGGCCATACATTTAACGGTTGGTTGCACAATGGCAATCCATTTACAGCTGGAACATGGGATATTCCTAATGATATTACATTAACAGCGACATGGACAGCTAATACTTATACAATTAGTTTTGACGTAGCAGGTGGTGATGCACTTACTGATATGATTGTGACGTATGGTGAAGCATTTACTTTACCGACAGCAACAAGAATCGGCTATACATTTGCTCAATGGCTTCATAGCGGAATTCCATTTATTTCAGGAACCTGGAATATTGCAAATGATATTGCCTTAACAGCAACATGGACAGCCAATAGTTATACGGTAACATTTGATGTTAATGGTGGTAACACTTTAAATCCAAATACGCAAAGTGTGACATTTGGTCAAACTTATACATTACCAACGCCAACTAGAAATGGTCATAGTTTTGAAGGCTGGTTGATTGCTCAACTAGGAGAGCCTGAAATTATTCCTCAAACAGGAGTATGGAATCTGCCTCATAGTGTTATGTTAATTGCCCAATGGGAAGCAAGTACTTTTACGGTATCATTTGATGTCAATGGTGGCGATGCTTTAGTGCCTAATTACATAAATGTGGTATTTGGTGAAAATTATACTTTACCAACACCAACAAGAACCGGACATACGTTTGCGGGTTGGGAAGACGATAATTACGGTGTTATTATTGACCAAAGTGGTTTTTGGTCAATTCCTAATAATATTACTTTAACAGCATTATGGTCTGTAAACATATATACAGTAGAATTATGGAACATTCATCCTGGCAATGGTATACCATATTTATTTGATACAATAAATGTAACATTCGGCTTCGCATTTAATTTGCCGATTCCTGATTACGGACCTAACTGGATTTTCAGTGGTTGGTTTTTCGAAGACGAAGAAGGTTTTGAGCATTTTATTCCTGCAACAGGAGGAACCTGGAATATCCCAGCGGATGTTCAATTATTCGGAGGTTTCTTAAATAATGCAGTTATAATTAACTTTGATGTTGCTGGTGGAACAGCGATTGCGCCTTATAATACTTTTGTAGGTGCTTCTGTTAATTTACCAACGCCAGTAAGAACAGGTCATACTTTTGAACATTGGCTTGATGTTGACGGAAACATTTTAGAATTAACTGGCTTAGCATGGCTTGTTGCGGGCAGTTTCACATTAACGGCAGTCTGGACAGCCAATACGTATGCTATTACCTTCGATACAACCTTTAGTTGGTTTAATATTTCTGGAATACTCGTGACATTTGGCCAAACTTACATAATTCCAGATCTTGAGGGTGCAGTTGTTGGATTTGTATTTAATGGCTGGTATCATGGTACAGAACGTGTTCCTTTAACAGGAACTTGGAATATTGCTGAAGATATTACTTTAGTCGCAAGTTTCACAGCTCAAGAGTTTACAGTTTTTTTTGATGCAAATGGCGGCGGTTCTATAACACCTATGACTGTAACTTATGGCGAAGCATTTAATTTACCAACAGCAGAAAGACCAGGATTTACTTTTGGAGGTTGGTGGAGTGGATCAACACCTGTTTCTCAATCAGGCACATGGAGTCTGGCTAGTGATTTATGGGTTACGGCTGCTTGGAATGCAATTATTTATACGATTACCTTTAATGTCAATGGCGGTGATCCGCTAAGTCCTCTGGATGTACAATTCAATGAAGCGTTTACCTTACCAGTGCCGACAAGAGAAGGTTTTGATTTTACAGGCTGGTTACATGATGGAAACCCATTTGTTTCTGGAACATGGTATCTCTTAGAAGATATTACAATTTATGCAAACTGGACCGCTATGGCTTTCACTGTTACCTTTAATGTCAACGGCGGAGATTCTTTGCTAGAGACTTGGATAACTGTAACTTTTGGTCAGCCTTTTACTTTTCCAACACCAACAAGAACAGGTCATACCTTTGATAGATGGTGGGATGAAAATGGTGAGTCTTGGCTTCAGTCTGGAACTTGGAATGAACTTCAAGACTTTGAAATGACAGCAACATGGGTAGCTAATATCTATACCGTTACTCATAACTTTAATGGTGGAAACGTCTTTAATCCGCAAACGACAGCAGTTACTTTTGGTAGTAGTTTCAATTGGCGGGTGCCGATTTCTCCTAGTGGTTTCTTTGCTGGCTGGTGGTCTACAGCTACTGGTGAAGGTGTTCAGTTTACAGATGAATTTGGCGCTAGTATAGACGACTGGACGATTGCCCAGAATATTACTGTTGTTGCTAGATGGACAAGCTTTTTCCGTTTTAATCAAATAAGTGGTAGTGAAGTTGAAGTTGCGGTAGCTTATGGTATTACTTTACCATCTAGAACTATTACAATTCCAACAACCCATAATGGACTTGCCGTTACAAGAATTGCTGAGTTTGGTTTTATGGATAATATCCTTCAAAATCAAAATTCCAGAACTCATTTAATGACATGGATAAATATTCCAAATTCTATCGAAGTTATTAGAGATTGGGCTTTTGCAGATGCATTCGGTCTGACAATGATCACGCTACCGGCCTCTGTAACGCATATTGGTGAAGGTGCTTTTATGGGATTGTTCAACTTATCTGATTTTTTAATTCCGGCAAATAGTAATCTTCATTCCATCGGTGCTTATGCTTTTGCTTGGAATACTATGCTGAATGGTGTTTCTCTACCTGCAAATCTTTATTCTATCGGTGACTTTGCTTTTCAGCACACGACGCATTTGCAAAGCATCACCTTACCTGGTTCTGTAATGGAAATGGGTGCGATGGTGTTTGAAGGTTCGGATGCGGCAATTTATACACCTAATATCCGTGATTCTGTACCCTCAGGTTGGGCCTATAACTGGAATTCGACGCTTCGTCCAGTAATTTGGGGAGTAGTACTTTTTTATGATAATTGGTCAGGAGTCCATGTAAGTTCTTTATATGTTGAGATTGATACTATTGATAATCCGCATGGATATTGGATTAATAATCCATTTAGAACCTTTCATCATTTTGATGATTGGGGCTGGTGGTCAGTAAGATTTTTATCTGAAGTTTCAGTAGGAATGCTTCTGACAACTAATTGGTGGGCTGTAGCATAATAATTATAGAAAAATCGCTTTTTAGTTTGACTAAGAAGCGATTTTATTTATAATGTTTAAATTTAGTGAATCATATTATTTTAAAAGCACTTTGAAGAAGAGTGATTTTATGATAAAATTCTACGAATTATATTGAAAAAAAGATGAAAAAGGCTTATAATAGTAGAAAGGTGATATTTATGGAATGGCTTAGAGACAACTATTGGATTTTACTTATTGCTTTAGGAGTTATTATATTTTTATTGTTTCTGCTTTTTTTAATTAAAAGACCAAAGAAAAAAGTTGACAAGATAAAGGTTGATCAAGAATATCTTGATCAATTAATTACCACTTTTGGTAAAGAGAATATTAAGGAAGTTTCTTTAGAGGGATCAAGGCTGATTGTGACAGTTAATCAAATTGAGATTGTTGATTTACCGATGCTAAAAAGCTTGTCTTCGGGTGGGGTTTTTATTAAAGAAAATACTTTGAAATTATTATTTAAATATCAATCAGCACTTTTAAAAACAGAGATTATCAAAAAAATTAAAGGTTAAAGGAGAGTTAAAATGGAAAAACAATTTAAAGTTACGGCGCTTACGGGAATTCATGCTCGGCCAGCAACAGAATTAGTAAATACAGCTGTAAAATATAAATCGGAAATCTCTTTAGGTATTGACGGCCATTATGTTGATTTTAAATCAATTATAGGTGTCATGTCTTTAGGAATTTATAAAAACAAAGTTTTTACGATTAAAGTCAATGGCGAAGATGAACAAGAAGCGTTAGAAGACATCATAAAAGTTTTAACTACTCTTAACTTAGCTGAAGAAGTTAAATAAAAAAACCGCATTGAGCGGTTTTTGTTTATATTAATGTGTTGACGACTTTTGTCAAGTACTGAGCCTTTTCCGGGGCTGTGGATTTTTTCCAAAGCAATTCAAAAAGCACTCCCAGAAAACTTAAAGCTTCAGTTTCTGTTTCCTTAACAGCTTCGTTTATTAACAAACGAAGATCATCATAAGTAACATTACTAAGCATTTTTATAATTTCTTTTCTTTCATTCATTTTAGGGCCTCACTTTCATGTTTATTTGGATTAGGAAGATGGATTTATAAATATGATTTTAGCAAAACAACTATTTTCCATCGTAGGTTCTAACTAACTTTGTAAAAATAGTGTTTGAAGATAAGAAAAAGTTATACTATTAGGAGAAAAAAATGTTTGAAAAAGAATTATTAATCGAAAAAAACTTTAATTCACTCGTTGAGGATTTAAGAGGATTATTAAAAATAGAATCACTTTTAACAGAATTTAAACCAGAATCAAATGCCCCATTTGGTCCTAAGCTAAAAGAAACACAAGAGTATCTTGAAGGATTATTAAAACGAGATGGTTTTACAGTCCATGGCCAAAATAATCATTATTCTTTCCTTGAGGTTGGAGAAGGCGAAGAAACATTTGCAGTTTTATGTCATGCGGATATTGTCCCAGCAACCGGTAATTGGCAATTTCCACCTTTTGGCGCTGTTATAAATGATGGTAAGCTTTATGGAAGAGGAACAATTGACAACAAAGGACCTTTAATGGCCTCTTACTATGCCGTAAAGACGCTTGTTGAAGGAAAAGTTAAACTTAAGAAAAAACTTCGTCTAATTTTTGGATATGATGAAGAAACAAATATGCGTTGTGTTCAGGATTACTTGAAAAACGAAAAAATGCCTGATTATAGTTTCGCCCCAGATGGATCATTTCCTTTAATTTATGGCGAAAAGGGACATTTTACTGGTGAAGTAAAAGGTTCTGTGAAGAATGACTTAATAGTTGAATATAACAGCGGAACAAGAGGCAACATTGTTCCCGATCAAGTATATTGTATTTTTAGCAAAAACGTAAAATCAGAATTTGAACAATTTTTAATTGATAAAAAAGTAAAAGGCGAGATAATTGATAATCGCTATTATATTTATGGTAAAAGTGCCCATGCAATGCAACCAGGAGTTGGCTTTAATGCTAATTTTCCTATGATTGAATTTATTCTTTCGGTTGATGCCAATAATAAAATTGCTAGTTATCTGGAAAAATATTTCCTTAATGATCTTAAAGGAGTTAAACTTGGCATAAATAATTCGCATCCGGAATTTACGGATTTAACTATAAATTTAGCAATCATTAAATATGACTCTGATTTTTTGCGTATCCAGTTTGATATTCGTTATCCTGGTGATTTTCATCATCTGGTAATTGAAGAAAAAATTAAAGAATCATTTAAAGATGCAAACTTTCTGTTATTAGAGAAAATCTATATATCACCACCCCATCTTGTGGACCGTAATTCCCATTTAGTAAAAACTTTGGAAAGTGTTTATCGTAATATTTCTAAAGATCCTAAAACACCTATTTATACAACTGGAGGCGGAAGTTATGCCCGTTATTTAAAAAATGGTGTTTCCTTTGGTCCGGTTTTTCCAAATGATCAGGATGTAGTCCATCAAAGCGATGAGTATATTTCTCTGGAACACCTTAAAAAGCTTTACCAAATCTACTTAGAAAGTTTATACCTTTTATGCGCTTAAGAAACAGTAAAACCGCTACGGATTTAATATTAACTTCTGAATATCTGATAAGGGAAACAGATAATTTAATCGGCAATTGGCACAAAATATTTAACAATAACGCTATGATTCATTTGGAAATTGGAATGGGTAAAGGAAATTTTATCCGGACATTGGCTAAACAACATCCAGAGATAAACTTTATTGGTTTAGAGAAGTCCGATAAAGTTTTAGGCCGTGCCTTAAAGACTCTAGAAACGGAAAAATTATCTAACTTAAAGATATTAATGGTTAATGCAGCTGATTTAAATTTGTATTTTGATAATCAGGAAATTGCGCGAATTTATTTAAATTTTTCTGATCCATGGCCGAAAATCAGGCATACTAAAAGACGTTTGACAAATGCTAATTTTCTAAGAATATATAAGGCAGTTTTACAAAGACAGGGTGAAATTCATCTTAAAACCGATAATCGGAAGTTTTTTGAATATTCTATTGAATCTTTTAGTGATTTCGGAATGTTAATTAAAAACATTAACTTTGACTTGCACAGTAGTAATCTTTCCGATAATATTGAAACAGAATATGAAACAAAACTAAAAAGCCGTGGACCAATCTATCGGCTTGAAGCTTACTTTGGAGGAGAAAACTATGAAAATGAATAAAATATATCAAGATTTAGTAAACCTAGCTGGACCAAGCGGTTACGAAGATGCTGTTCGCAAATATGTGAAAGATTATTTTTTAGAAATAACGGACAACGTTGTATTAGATAAAATCGGTGGGGTCGCAGCGATTAAAAAAGGTAAAGAAGGTGCCCCAGTCTTTATGATATGTGGCCATATGGATGAAGTTGGGTTGTTAATTACTGGAGTCACTGATCGTGGAATGCTTAAAGTTCACGCTCTTGGTCAAATCATGCCTGAAGTACTTTACTCTCAGCAAGTGGAAATCCATACTAAAAAGGGAATCATTCGCGGCGTAATTGGTTCTGTTCCGCCACATCTGGGCGGTAATAAAGAAAAGAAACCGGAAATTTCTGACTTTTTAGTTGATATAGGCGCCGATAATAAAGAAGAAGTTCAAAAAATCGGAGTAATGCCTGGTGATTTTGCAGTCTTTGTTAATAATTACACTGAACTAAAAGATGGTTCTCGTATTGTCAGTAAAGCATGGGATGATCGTTGGGGTCTAGGATTAACAATGGAAATTTTCAAAGAACTTTTTAATGAAGATTTAGACTGTACTTTAATTTGTGCAGCAAGTGTTCAGGAAGAAGTTGGTCTAAGAGGGGCTGGAACATTAGCACAAATGCTAAAGCCGGATTTCTTTTTGGCTTTAGATGCTTCACCAGTTAAAGGTGCTAAGTCAACTTCGAATGCCTATGGTGAGTTAGGTAAAGGTTTTTTATTACGTCTTCAAGACCCAGCAAACATCAAACTTCCTGGTATTAAAGATTTTTTTATAGAGGTTGCGGAAAAAAATAAGATTAAATATCAGGACTTTTTCTCTAAAGGTTCAACTGATGCGGCCAAGGCCTTAATTTCCAATAATGGCATACTAGCAACAACTCTTGGACTTCCTGCCCGTTATATTCACTCAACAAGCATAATTATCGATACTAACGATCACTTTCAGGCTAAAGCGATGGTTAGGGAATTAGTTTTAGCTTTTAATCAGAAAAGTTTAAAACAGATACGAGGTTTTTAAAATGAAAATACTTTTTGTCAACGCTAGAATCATTTTGCCGAGTGATATCCTTAAGGGCTCTTTATTAATCGAAAATGATAGAATCAAGGAAATAAATCCACCAAAAAATACAGAAGCTGATGTCACAATCGATTGTAAAAATAAATTTCTTTCGCCAGGTTTTATTGATATCCATCTTCATGGTGGTGGTGGTCATGATTTCATGGAAGGCACTAAAGAAGCTTATGAAAAAATCTCTGAAGTTCATCTTGTTCATGGAACAACAAGTTTTATCCCGACATCAGTGGCGGCTAGTAAAACAAGAATAATCAGTTTCTTAAAAGCCTGCGAAGAAGCAAGGCTAAACAAATATACAAAGGTTAAAATTTTAGGTGCCCATTTAGAAGGACCTTATTTTAATCCTATCAGACGTGGTGCTCATGACTTAAAAGAGTTGCGACATCCAGATAAAAAAGAATATGAAGAAATCGTTAAAGCAACAAAAATTCTTAAGCGCTGGACAATTGCTTGTGAATTACCAGATGCTTTAGAATTAGGTAACTATTTACAAGCTAATGGTATAAATGCTTCTATTGGTCATTCAGACGCTGACGAAGGAGAAGTTATTAAAGCTGTAAACAATAATTATACCTCAACAACTCATCATTATAATGCGATGAGCATGTTAAAAAAAGTAGGGGCATATCGAATTCCGGGAGTTGTCGAAACAGGTCAACTGTTAGATTGTTTATATACGGAAATCATTGCGGACGGGCATCATATTCCTTTAAACATTATTGCTTTAAATTATAAAATAAAAACAGCTAATAAAATGGTCTTAGTAACTGATGCGATGATGGCGGCTACTTGTGAAGATGGCGCTTATTATATTGGAGGTAAAGAATCAGGTTTAAAAGCGATTAAAAAAGGTGATATTGCTTTAGTTGAAGATTTAAGTGGTTTCGCGGGTAGTGTCGCAACTACTAACCATTTAATCAGAACTGCTAAAAAAGTTGGTATTCCCTTAGTTGAAGCAGTGAAAATGTTAACTTTAACGCCAGCAACCTTAATTGGTGAAGATAAAGATTTAGGTTCGATAGAAATTGGTAAAAAAGCAGATTTAATTATTTTTGATGATAATATTGATATCTTTCAAAGCTTTATTGATGGAAGAGAAGTTTATCGTAAGTAAGAAAAAATAGGTGTTTAATAACTAAAAATTAAGTTAATTTGCAAAACACTCATTTCGAATGCCCTCTGCGTTGTATGCGATGCTTAGAAGGCATTCTTTTTTATTTTTAAAAATGTCCCAAAATGCTTGACTTTGTCCCAAAGAGTGGTATAATTAAATTGGGAGCAGATTTTATGAAGAAAAAAAATGTTATAAATCTTATTAAATATTACGTAGAACGAAACGATTATCAGTTTAGAAATGAAGCGATTGAAGTTGCTCGATATTTTGATTCAATTGGTGATTATCAATTGTCAGAGTATGTTATGTCACTTTTGTCAAATGCTAATACTTTTATTCCTCAAGGTGATGTTTATGAAGGATCATATTTCAAAAAAGTTGAACTTCATAATAATCCTTTACCTTTACCTCAAGTGATTTCAGATGATGTAAGAGGAATGATTAATGCAGTTAATAGGAGTATAGGAATAAATAAGTTCCTTTTTGAAGGAGCGCCTGGGACTGGTAAAACAGAGACTGCTAAACAAATTGCGTTGCTGCTGAAAAGACATTTATATATTGTTGAATTTAGTACTTTAATAGATAGTAAAATGGGGCAAACCTCCAAAAATATTGTTGATATATTCAATGAAATCAATAAATTACCTTTTCCTCAAAATATAATTATATTATTTGATGAAATAGATGCCATTGCCTTAGATAGAATTAATACAAATGATTTGCGAGAAATGGGAAGGGCAACATCAGCTATTTTGAAAGAACTGGATAATTTGAATGAGGATATTGTTTTAATTGCAACAACTAATTTATATGACAAATTTGATAAAGCTTTGACAAGAAGATTTGATGCAATAATAAATTTTAACAGGTATAGTAAAGATGATTTGCTCGAAATTGCAGAGACTTTTTTAAATATTTTTTTAAAGAAATTTAAAGATGTCGGTCGTGATATGAAACTGTTTAAAAAAATAATTTATTGCATGAATCCTATTCCTTATCCAGGGGAACTAAAAAACCTCATTAAAACAACTTTAGCTTTTAGTGATGGGAGTGTTGAGTTTGATTATCTAAGAAGGCTTTTGAAAGAGGTCTTTAAAAGCAAAGATGGAATATTATTACAAGACTTATCAAATCAAGGATTTACTTTAAGAGAAATAGAAGTCTTAACGGGAATTTCTAAAAGTCAAGTCGCACGTGAACTAAAGGGGGATTAATATGAACCCTATTTTACATTTAAAAGGACCCTTTGAACAAAGGTCAAGAGTTAGTAATTTTGGTCCTCCGCAATTAGCGAAATATGCTAATGTTTCTTTAGAGCATTTAAATAATTTAAAGAAAGATTTAGAAAGAGCAATTCATTTTTGGCGGCAACAATTTCTTTTGCCAAAGACATTAGTCAGTGTATATTATACTAAAGTAGTAGCCAAGAGTAATAGAATAAGTGGTTTGTTATCAAAATCCCCAAATGATGCTATTGTTGGCGCTAAATTTAAAAATGATGAAAAAAAGCATATCATCACTTATTATGTTTCGATACAAGAATTAGAGGAATCAGTTGTCTTGTTAGAAAAAGCGATTAATATTTTAGAAAGTGAATTCAATGGTGAAATAAGTCGCGATGTATTTAATAATCGGGAAAGTTTTGTTGGTATTGATTTCGTTAAATATAATATTGCTCAATCAAATTTTCAAAAAGTTATTGTTGACGCATCTTATGTAGAGAAAATTGATATAGAGTCAAATCAATTTAGTTTAAGGAGAGACTCAATTATCACACTTTATAAGACTGGGAAAAATATTAAAGACCTTTTGGAAAAGATGGGAATTAGAATTTATTCCGATAAGATTTTGGATGAAACAAGTGTTCTTTTAGACTTAAATCAATTGGAAATTCTTATGCAAAAAGCACCATATCTTATTGCAATGGCAACGGAAGATATTTCCTTATGGAATCCTACGGATTTTATTGAATCAGCAAAGAATAAGATAGATTTGCCTAGTCCGCTTACTGAGCCTGTTATTGGTGTAATTGATACACATTTTGATCAGAACGTTTATTTTAATGAGTGGGTTGAGTATCACAATATGTTAAATCCAGAAATACCCCTTGAACCTCAAGATTTTAGTCATGGTACAGCTGTTTCGTCGATTATTGTTGATGGTCCAAGATTAAACCCATGGCTGGAAGATGGATGTGGCAGATTTAGGGTCAGACATTTTGGAGTTGCAACTCAGAAGAGATTTAGTTCGTTTTCAATAATCAGACTAATAAAAGAAATAGTTGCTAAAAATAAAGACATTAGAGTGTGGAACTTGTCGCTTGGATCTAATGAAGAAGTTCATCAAAATTTTATATCGGCAGAGGCAGCTGTTCTAGATCAAATTCAATTTGAAAATGATGTAATTTTTGTTATTGCTGGAACAAATAAAAATCCACTAGAGAAAGAAAAACGATTAGGCTCGCCAGCTGATAGTGTAAATGCTATTGTTGTGAATTCTGTTGATATATCCAATAATCCAGCTGATTATACCAGAAAGGGACCAGTCTTATCTTTTTTTCCGAAGCCTGATATAAGTTATTATGGAGGTAGTGCTAGCTGCTCTATCATTGTATGTAAACCACTAGGAGAGGCGGCAGTTTCAGGTACATCTTTTGCGGCACCTTGGATTGCTAGGAAAGTATCTTATCTTATTGATATTCTAGGGTTCAATAGGGAAATAGCGAAGGCAATGCTCATTGATTCAGCAATTGGTTGGGAAGAAAATATCATTAATAAGGATATTATTGGTCACGGGATTGTTCCAATAAATATTAATGATATTGTTTCTACAAAAGCAAATGAAATAAAATTCGTTATCTCAGGAGTTTCAGAAAAATATGATACATATAATTATAACTTTCCAGTGCCCCTTTATGAAGGAAAATATCCTTTTATAGCTAAAGCTACTATGTGTTATTTTCCAAGATGTTCGAGAAGCCAAGGAGTCGATTATACAAATACAGAATTAGACTTATATTTTGGTCGCATTAAAAAGGATGGAAAACTAGACTCAATTGACAAAAACAAACAAAGTCTAAGTGATGAAGATTCTCATCCGATTCTTGAAGAAGTTGCTAGAAAATATTTTAGGAAATGGGATAATATCAAGCATATTCAAGATAAATTGAGGACAAAAGTAATGCCAAAAAAAGTTTTGAGTGAAAACAAACTTTGGGGTATGAGTATTAAAACAAAAGAGAGATTGAACAAAAGAGATGGAGAGGGCATTAGATTTGGTGTAGTTGTAACTTTAAAAGAAATTAATGGAGTGAATCGGATAGAAGATTTTATTCAATTGTGCAGTTTAAAAGGCTGGTTGGTGAACAAAATAAATATTGAAACCCAAATCGATATTTATAATAAAGCTTCTGAAGACGTTATTTTTGATTAATATTTTAAAATAAATTAGATAAGTTTTGTCAACACTTTTTTTATAAATTATTTTCATAATCATGACCAATACTAAAAAATCGACTTTATATCGATTTTTTGTTTTATTTATGCTATACTATTTATGGTTATTAA